>NZ_CABQXJ010000009.1:0-62989 GCF_902468165.1 uncultured Intestinibacter sp. | reverse complement strand
AATATATATAATAAAAAATCAGTATGGTATATGCCATACTGATTTTTTTATAATTTTTCTCTATTTTATTTAATAGTATTTTTTAATTTTATAAGTTAATTTATTCTATATCAATCTTCCAATTTTTATTATAGTATCTCTCGTCTTCTTCTGTAATTTCTCTATGTACTTTGCATGGATTTCCAAATGCAATTACATTTGGAGGTATATCCTTAGTTACTACACTTCCTGCTCCAATTATAGAATTATCTCCAATAGTTACACCTGGCATAACAACAGAATTTGCACCAATCCAAACTCTATTTCCAATTTTAACAGGTAAATTATATTGTACTCCTTTTTCTCTTAAATTCGGTGATACTGGATGTGTCGCTGAACATAAAATAACATTTGGAGCTATCATTACATTATCTCCTATTATAATTTCTCCATCATCTACAAGCATTAAATTATAATTAGAGTAAAAATGTTCCCCTATACTTACGTTTTTGCCTCCCCAACTTGCATAAAATGGAGTTTCTAAATAGCACTTGTCACCTATATTTTCAAACATCTTCTTTAAAAGTTTCTGTTTTTCATCTTGTTGGCTTGGTTTAAGGTGGTTGTAATCATATACCATATCTAAATATTTCATTTGCTCTTGCATTAAGCTCTCATCTTCACAACAATAAAGTTTCCCACTTTGCATTCTAGACTTTATTTCTTCCAAATTCATATATCTTTATATACTCCCTTCATTACTTTTATCTATTATTATATTTTTATAATAATCCCCATTTATTTAATTTATATAGTGAATTTCTATATATTTTTATTTGTAAATCTATTTATTATTATAGGATATAAAATATTCTAATATGGATTATTTTTTGAATTTTATTTATAAATGTGACAAAGCAAGAAAAGCTACCACGAATATATTCGCAATAGCTTTTCTTATATTTACAGTTTATATTTTGCCTTGTCACTCAGGTGTGTGTTATGTGTTTTGTGTTTTTGTGTTTTGTGTTTTTAAGACTCTTTAAAATATTTTAAATGAAGTTTGAAAAAATGTAAATAGTATTTTATTGTCAAAATTAATTATAATTACATTTTTTCAACTTCTGGATATTCAACTCCAAAAGTTTCTACTGTCATAGATTTTATTCTTTGGTCATCAAGTGGTTTATCCATTCTATTTACTCTAACTGATGCTATTTTATCAACAACATCTAAACCTTCTATTACTCTACCGAATGCAGCGTATTCTCCATCTAAGTGTGGAGCTCTTGCATGCATTATAAAGAATTGAGAACCTGCACTGTTTGGTTGCATAGTTCTAGCCATTGATAAAACACCTTTTTCATGTTTTAAGTTATTTGTGAATCCATTGCTTGCGAATTCTCCAGCTATAGAGTATCCTGGTCCACCCATTCCGTTTCCATTAGGGCAACCACCTTGTATCATAAATCCTTTTATAACTCTGTGGAATATTATTCCGTCATAGTATCCACTGTTTACTAAGCTTATAAAGTTGTTTACTGTATTAGGAGCTATATGTGGGTATAATTCAGCTACCATTTTATCTCCATTTTCCATTTCTATTGTAACTATAGGGTTTTTATTTTCCATATTGATTACTTCCTTTCATTTGTTCATTTTCATATCTTATTATATAACATTTTTTTGAAAAATAAATCTTAAATTTATCCATTCTAATTTATAATAATTTTTATTTTTTAAGTGTATATGAACAATTCCAATTTTTTCTATAATTAAGTTTATAATAAGTTCAAATCAAATTCTAAACCCATCTCATATCCCTCTTTATATAGTTTTGAACAAAACTCAGGTGAAAAGTTTAATAAATCTTTATTATCTATTTCTGCTTTCGGTGATATAATTATAACTTTATTTGAGTCTATTTTTTGCATTACTTTTTGTGGTAATTCAAAATTATGCCTTGTGGATATTATTAGGACTTTATCCACATTATCCTCAATTAATGGATCGATATATGTATTTCGTGCCATACCTCCATCTAAATTAAATCCATCAAATTTACCTTTTTCAATATACTGTTTAACTTCTTGAATCGAAAATAGCCCTTTTTCTTGATTATAAGGCAATGCACAGCTATATTTTATATAATTTACTCTATCTTTATGGTTAAGTTTTGATATATCTACAATAATTTCTTTACCAGATTTGTTTCTGACTTGAAGATAATTAATGTAAAAACTCGAATTTTCTCGAATTTTGTAGTCTTTTAGTTCGTATAATTTTTTTATATCTCTACTATTATCAATAATGTTATCAACAGAATTAAAACATTTTCCAGCATTATTTTCTCCACTTATCCACATTTTTTTCATTTTATCCACATTTCCTGTGTATAAGTAGTATCCATTGATTGCTCCAATTGATGTGCAGGCATATGAATCATATCTTTTAAGTCCCCTATTATATAGTGATTCCAACACTCCAGCCTGAAAGGCACCCTTTGCCCCTCCTCCTGGTAGACACACTCCTATTGTCATATTTATTCCCCCTATTCTACCTTATAAACTAAATATTTTTATGATAAAGTTTAAGGGATGTGTATTATATAAATACCATCCCTTAAATCTTATTCTTTAATTAAATCTATTGTAGTATATTCTTTATTTATTGTCTTAATTCCTTGATTATCAAACGCTATTGTAACATCTGGCCCTTTTAATGCTACTACTGTACCTGTTCCGAATTTTGGATGGTGTACTTTACTTCCTAATTTTATATTATCTATATCTGATACATCAGTTTTTTCTTTTATAGTTGCTTGTGCTTTTTTCGCTATTTCTGCTTTATTGACAGAGTTCATATACTTTTTAGTGTATTTATCAAGCATATTATAGCTAGCTTTTGAGTATGGTATTTCTTTTTGAACTCTATTTAATCTTTCTATACAGTCATCTGGTAATTCTTCAATAAATCTAGATGCAACAGAGTGATTAGTTCTTCCATATAGAGTTCTCTTTCCAGTCATAGTCATAAATAACTCTTCTTTTGCTCTTGTTATTCCAACATAACAAAGTCTTCTTTCTTCTTCTATTTGAGTATCTTGCATAGATGCAATCGCTCTTGCTATAGGGAATAGTTTTTCTTCCATACCTGTTAAAAATACAACCGGGAATTCAAGCCCTTTTGCTGAATGTATAGTCATTAATGATACTCTATCTGCATGTTCCTCTTCTTCATTTGGTTCAGAAGTTAAAGCAACATTTGTTAGGAAAGATTCTAAACTAACATCTTCGTTTTTGCTTTCAAATTCCATAGCTACAGATATAAATTCTTTTAAGTTTTCTATTCTATCCTGAGATTCTTCACTTTTGTCTTTTTCTAATTCATCTAAATATCCTGTTATATCCATAACTTTTTCTATCATTTTACTTGCTGGATATATTTCTTTAAGACTTCTAAATGTCGACATCATATCTACAAAATCATTTATACTAGCTTTTGCTTTTCTTGATATATCTGAGTTTCCATCGATATCTATTAGTACTGAATATAAACTTTCTTCCTTTAAGCTGGCTCTATCTTCTATTTTTTCTATAGTTCTAAGCCCTATTCCCCTTCTAGGAACGTTTATTATTCTTTTTAGAGATATATCATCTTGTGGATTTTGGATAACTCTTAAATAAGCTACCATATCCTTTATTTCTTTTCTTTCATAGAACTTTGTTCCACCGTAGATATTGTATGGAATTTGGCTTCTATTTAAGGCATCTTCCACTGGTCTTGCTTGTGCATTGGCTCTATATAAAACAGCAAAATCTTTATATTGTCTTTCTCCTGCTCTAACCATAGCTGAAATTGTATTAGCTACAAATTCTGCCTCATCGACTTCGCTTTCTGATAGTTGAATTTTTATTAATTCCCCTTCTTTCTTTTCACTCCAAAGTCTTTTTCTTTTTCTTTCTATGTTGTTTTTAATTAGATAATTTGCCGCATCAAGTATAATTTGAGTAGATCTATAGTTTTGTTCTAGTTTTATTACATGAACATCATCATAATCTCTTTCAAATTCAAGTATATTCCTTATATCGGCACCTCTCCACCCATATATACTTTGGTCATCATCCCCAACTACGCATATATTTTGGTGTCCTTGTGCAAGTAATCTAACAAGTTCATATTGTGCCCTACTTGTATCTTGATACTCATCTACCATTATATATCTAAATCTATTTCTATAGAAATCTAATACATCCTCATGTTCTCTAAAAAGTTCTACTGTCTTTGAGATTAAGTCATCAAAGTCAAGTGCACTATTTCTTTTTAGACGGTCTTGATATAGTGCGTACACATCTGCAATTTTTGATTTTGCAAAATCACCTTGATATTTCTCCTTAAATTGTTTTGGATTTATAAGTTTATCTTTCGCATTTGATATAACACTTATTATATATTTAGGATCCATAGCCTTTTCGCTATAATTTAATTCTCTTAGACAGTCTTTTACAAGAGTAACTTGGTCTGCACTATCGTATATAACGAAACTTCTATTGTATCCTATTTTATTTATAGATTTTCTAAGTATTCTAACACAACAAGAGTGGAAAGTTGTAATCCACATTGCACTAGTATCTTCATCTTTTAATGTTTCATCTACCCTTTCCCTCATCTCATTAGCTGCTTTATTTGTAAAAGTTATAGCTAAAATATTTTCAGCTTTTACCTTTTTTTCTTGCATTAAATATCCTATTCTAGTAGTTAAAACTCTAGTTTTTCCTGAACCTGCTCCAGCAAGGATTAATATCGGCCCTTCTGTTTGCTCAACAGCTTCCCTCTGTGCAGGGTTCAGCATTTTAATTGTTTCTAAAATCATTATTTGCCTCCGTTTCTAATAAATCTATTATTTAGAGTATAGACATATTTTAGACCATCTAATAAATAAATGAAAGATATTTAGTCCAAAAAATTTAGTTCAAAATAAAAAATATCCTTCAAACATCAATAAAACATGACTGTTTAAAGGATATATTTTTTTAATATATTTATTATCTATATTTTTTCACTTAACTTATCAAAAATTGACTCATTGTAATAATCAATTTTTCTGTCATTATCAAGTAAACCAGCAAGTATATGTATTGTTCCATGTTGTAACCCCAAAGTCTTACTTATAGGTCCTTGTAAAATTTTTATGTATTGTATTTTTTTATATTTAATTATATTTATACTTTTTGAAAATTTACCAGAAACAATTGATACAAAATCATCATCTAGAAAAATCCCTGCTGTTTTATATTTCATAATATAAAACACTAATAAAAATACTACTAATATTAAATTTCCAATCAATATTACTTGCATATTTGTAAATAAATTTAATTCGTAGATTACAAATACTATTAAATCTACAATACCCATTATTATAAGTGATTTTATAAGGCTTATTAGTAAGGTTTTCTTTGATTGTTTTTCAAAGTTAAAATCTATCTTTAAATTAAACTCTGGCAACAATAAATTAAATCGTTCTACCAACATATCCTTACTTTCAAATAGAATTATTTGTGATACTTCATCTTCATCATTCCCTACACCAACCACACTTATATCTACTTTATACTTGTTGAAAATTCTAGATAAAATAGTTTGATTTATATTTATCGCATTTATTCTATCAACTGGTATAGAATATTCCGATTTTGTGAAAAGCCCATAGTTTAAGTAAATTTTATCATTCTTTCTAAGAGATTTAAAATTATAGTATTTAATATAATCACCAAATAAATTTTTAAATATAGAACCGAAATTTGCTATTATTATGATACTTTGTATTATAATACTTTTTAGTGTATGATCCTCTTGATTTATTCCATATATAAATACTCCAATAAAAACTGCTATATTGATTAGCAATTCAATTATTCCAATATTGTAAAAACAGTGTTTTAAGATATCTCCATTTGAATAATTTATATCGTAATCTATATATTCATCATAATCCTCAACTTCATAATACATATTTTCTAAACTTTCTTGACTATCTTCATTTCCTTTTGATTTGTTTATAGACTGCATTATGCGCTTCTTAAATTCATTTGCTATATCTTTTTTGAGTACAATTTCTATATCAGTTTCATCTGCTGTAGAACGGCTATCAGTATCTATTTTTACTTTACATGTAGATATAATTCTTTCAAATATATTTTGTTCTATATTTATATTTGCAATATTTTTTATTCCAAAAGTATTTATCTTTTTATTTATAGTATTTCTTTCTAATACAATAGTACCATCTTGTATACTTATATATGTTTTTCTCCATACTAAGAAATTATAAATTGCATCTAATATTAATATTGCTGTACCTATCAAAAGTATGATATTCCCTTGAAATTTTCCTGTTTCTAATATATCAACTACATCATCTATATTTGATATAAAGATTATTATAAAAAATGATAAAACCCCTGCGACTTTTTCTAAAATAATACTTGGATGGCATCTAAATTTACTCTCCATAATTTCAACACCTTCCTATAAATTACTTCCCGATTTTGAACTTTTATTTATATCTTCTAATTTTTTACTTTTTTGACTTATAGATATTTCATTAATTTTATTTTTTAATGATTCTGCTATAAAATCTGCCTTATCATCTTCTAAAAAAGATATATTTATATCTCCTCCAGCTGTAGTTACTTTCGTATCTAACCTTTGGAGACACTAGCAAATATATTAAATCCAAAATAATTAAACCTAGTATTATATACTGAATTATCATAGGTATAATACCTTTAAAAAACCACCCTATAACAGCTAAAATTGTACTAGCTATTATAAACTGAATAAGCGTTCCTAAAAACATACATTTTATAGCTTTTTTGTTCAGCCTTTCATATTCCAAAATTTCCACCTTCTTTTTTATAAATACATGTTATAAATCCGATAACAATTCATAATTATTATCGGATTTTATCTCTTTTTAAAATATTAATTCTATATATTTCAACTCAATCAATTTTTATTCTAAATTAAGTTTTTTCTCTAATAAAGTAGTTGTTCCAAAGAATAATGCTAATGCAATTACAACATTTAATATCAATATCCCAATTTCATAACTTCCAACAGATAATATCGTTCCAAAAAGTTTATCTACATTTAAAAATAATATATCTAAATTCACAATTGCTTCAACTCTTGAACTAGTCATAAAATAATCAAAAATACCTCCGATAGCAGACTGTATTATAGTTAATACAATCATAGCTACTAAACCTGATAATACTTTATGTTTTGATAGCTTTGGTAGATGACATATTGTTATTGCTAAATATATTGTTAATATAAATACTGAATAATTTACTATATAACTTAAAATATAAAATAAAATTCCGCCTGCATTTTTTGAAAGAATAGAGCCCATATTTTTTAAACCATAACCAATATCTATAACATCACTCATTTTATATCCAACCATAACTGAAACTAAAGCTATACAAATCATTCCAACAATTGATGTTAAAATAATAAATAATAATGATGTTAAGAATTTAGATAGTACTAAAGTTTTTTGACTTACCGGTAGCGTAAACATCAAATACCCTTCATCTTCTAAAAGCCCCTTATTAAATCTTTGAACTATAAGAAGTATAGTTAATACAATTGCAGCTATAAATAATGCCAATCCTGCAAATATACCTACTATATATAGTACTGAAAAGTTATGTTCATAGTTATCAAAATTTATAAATAATGCTGCTATAAGTGAAAATATCAATCCCATTATATAAAATGGAAAAAATATTCTCCCGCAAGATTTAATTTCATATTGCATCAATTTTCCTAACATCTAAATTCCTCCCTAAATAAAGCATCTATAGATTTTTGTTTTTCTGCTCTAATTTCATCTACATTACCCTGTAGAGCAATTTCTCCATATGATAAAAATATAACTTCATCACATATATTTTCTATTTCACTTATTAAATGTGTTGCAATCAGTAAAGTTGAATTTTCATCGAAATTTTTAAGTATTGTATCTAATATAAAACTTCTTGCGGCTGGATCAACTCCTCCAATTGGTTCATCTAATATATATAAATCAGCTTTTCTAGCCATAACTAATATTAATTGAACTTTTTCTTTTGTCCCTTTTGATAGAGTTTTTAATCTTCTATTTTCATCTATGTCTAAAGTTCTTAACATTTGAAGAGCTTTAACCTCATCAAAATCTTTATAAAAATCTTTAAAGAAATCAATTATATCTTTTACCTTCATCCAATCATTAAGGTAAGTTCTTTCTGGTAAGTATGAAACTATTTTTTTAGTTTCTATACCTGGTTTCATACCATTTATAAGAACTTCTCCTTCAGTTGTTGTAAGTAAACCATTTATTATTTTTATCATAGTTGTTTTTCCACTTCCATTTGGTCCTAAAAGCCCAACTATTTTTCCTTTAGGAATTTTTATATCAATTCCTTTTAATGCATCTGTTTTACCATATTTCTTGTAAACATTTTTAAACTCTACTATATTATTCATTATTATCCTCCCTCAAGATTTCTCCTACTAAATTTAGAATTTCCTCATTCGTATAACCCAAATTAATTAAAGTATCCAATGTTTTTTTTACATTATCTTTAACTAAATTTTTTCTTTCTTTTTCTATTAATTCTTTATTATCTGTTACAAATCTTCCACTAGTTCGTTTTGAATATACAAATCCTTCTCTCTCTAGCTCAGCTAATGCCTTTTGCATTGTATTTGGATTTACCATAGCATCTGCTGCTAAACTTCTAACAGAATCTAACTTTGAATCTAATTCAATTTCCCCTGAAATTATCTTCATTCTTAGTTGCTCAACTAGTTGTATATAAACAGGTCTATTATTATCTATCTGCCATTTCATATTAACACCTCCTCATCATTGTATTAATACTTTAATACAATGATATTATTATTTTTTTTATTTGTCAAGTATTACATCATGTAGCTTTTTATTTGTAAATTTTCTATAAAATCCTTAATTACTAACATTTTAAAAGGTAGGTATGTTATGTCTAACATCCTACCTCTATTTATACTTTATCTAAAAAATATATTATTTTATTTGAATAGAAACTTTTATTATATAGTCATTCATCTCTTGTACTGATACTAAATCTAGTAATACCTCTTCATATGAATAACCTATAATCTCTAAATTATGCTGTTTTATAAGTTTCATTTTATTAGACATTATTTCTTGTTTTCGTCTAAGTAATTTAATTTCATTTTCGATTTCATTAGTTTTATATTCAAAAAGTTCGACTACACTATTTGGATTTCTTTTATCCATAAATGATTTGATTTCTTTTAATGGAACACCTAAATCTCTAAGTGTATAGATCATATCAAAAATTTCTAATTGATAAATAGAATAATACCTATATCCATTTTCCTTAACTATTTCAGGTTTAAAAAGTCCTATTTCGTCATAGTGAAAAAGAGTCTTCTTATTAACATTGCATAATTTTGCAAACTCACCAGTTGAAAAGTAATTATCTTTCAAATTTCAATCCTCCTATTGACTATCCTGTAACAGAATACTTTAGTATATACTATATAAAAACTTAATACTTTTTTCAAGGAGGTTATATGAACAATACATTACAAAACAAAATAACACTTACATCTTTAGTTAAATATACTTTGCCAACAGTAATAATGATGATATGTTTTTCTCTATATACAATTATAGATGGTATGTTTATTTCTAGGTTTGTAGGTGCTAGTGCCTTATCTGCAGTTAATATAGTATATCCTGTTATATATTTAGTTTTAGGCGTTGGAACTATGTTTGCAACGGGAGGAAGTGCTATAGTAGCAAAAAAACTTGGTGAAAACAAAATCGATGAGGCAAGAGAAAATTTCACATTAATCACTATTAGTGCATTAATAATCGGTATCGTTATCGAAGTTATAACGATTATTTTTATGAAACAAATAATTTATATTCTTGGTTCAACTGATGCATTATATTTTTATTGTAAGGAATACTTACTTTTCATGATATTATTTACACCATTTATAATATTAAAATTCTTTTTTGATTATTTCCTTGTTACAGCAGGGGCTGCACAACTTGGATTATTCAGTAGTTTATTAGGTGGTATAGTAAATATAATTTTAGACTATATATTTATAGTTAAATTAAATATGGGTATAAGAGGAGCTGCTATTGCAACTTGTATTGGATATGCAATTCCTTCATTTATAGGAGTTTTCTATTTCTTAAATAAAAACCATACTCTACATTGTGTTAAACCAAAATTGACATTTGATATAATAGCTAACTGTTGTTCCAACGGTTACTCAGAAATGATTACACAAATATCAAACTGTATTACAACATTTGTATATAATATAGTTTTAATTAAATTATTAGGTGAAGATGGTGTCGCATCAATAACTATAATTTTATATATACAATTATTGTTAAACTCAGCTTATATGGGATTCACTTCTGGTGTGCAACCTAGAATAAGTTTTAATTATGGAAGTAGAAATGAAAATCAGTTAAAGAATATTATAAAGTATAGTTTAGTTATAATTTCTGTATTCGCAGTATTTACATTTGTTTTATCTAGACAAAATGCTGATATTCTTATAACTATATTTACACCAAAAGAAAGCTCTTTATTCGGTATTACAAAAAATGCTTTTATGATATTCTCATTTGGTTTTTTATCTAATGGTATAAATATATTTGCATCTGGAATGTTTACTGCATTTTCTAATGGGAAAGTGTCTGCTATTATATCATCACTTAGAACATTTATATTATTTATAGTTGGAATGATTATATTCCCTAACTTCTTCGGAGTAAATGGAGTATGGATGGTAGTTCCTTTTGCAGAAATAGTTACTTTACTTATATCTTTAATTTATATTTATAAATACAGAAAAGAATATATGTATGATAATATGTTTGCTAAAAAAGAATTAGAGGCCGCATAACCTTAAAGTAAAAAGAAGATGTTGCTTTTATCTGTTTTTGAATAAGTAATTTCCTTCTTCCTTTATCATGGACAAAAACTATATTTTATTTAATTGATAAGCGTTTAAGCTTTTTTAAGAGTTTTTTCAAATGATACTTTTTAATCTTATTTTTGTAAATTACTTTGATTCCAAAATCATTTTCACATTTTAATATAAATGAGGATATATTATTCATATTTGCGTATATTACAATTTTCAAAAGTTGTCTTGGGGTTGCTGAATTTCCTCGAATACGAGAATAAGTCTGATATAATTTTTCTAAATTCATCTCCTCTATAATTTGACTTAACAACCTCACAGAATCATCTTTTGGTATTAAAGAATCAATATTTAATAATGATTTTAATTGATAATTATTTTTTGAAATAGTATAATCTACTTGTATAGTATTGTGTTTGGCCATACAATTATTATACAAAAAATTCCAAGATCTTTTGAACTTGGGATTTATTTTTTTTAACAAAAAGGGCATCGCTCTATTTCTTAGTATGACACCCCCTTTTACTTTAAATTTTCATTACAATTCGCCTATTATATCTGGATTTTCAAATATGCTATCTAGTTTTTTTATAAATGGTATAACCTCTCCAAAATCTAATGCTCTGTGATCAAATGCAATACATATTGGAAGTATTTTTCTAATTCCAATAGTTTTTTCTCCTTGTTCATTTGTATATACTCCCGGCTTTTCTTGAATTGCAACAAATCCAATCACACAAACCTGTGGTGGAATAATATCTAACATTGAAATTGTTCCCCTTTGTTCTCTATATGTTGAACCAATATTAGATATAGTTATTGTCATCATTTTTCCACTTGGTAAAATCCAAGGCATATTTACATTTATATTTTCTATAGTTCTTATTTCACCTTCTTTTGTATCTTTATTATAAGATATATGTGCATTTAATTTTGGAGCATATTTTAGTCCTTCTGAAAATACCTTTATCATTATTATATACATTATTAAAGTTATACAAAGTATAGCTTATCTAGAAAAGTATAAAAAAAATCCCCAGAGATTTTTGGAGTAATCCTGGGGTACCTATTATAGGTTAAGGGTTATTTTATTTTCAAACTATTTTGTCATAAAATAGGTTGAGGGCGTTCTCATTTATACAGTCTTCTGTGCTTGTTTATTCCAAAAGCTGTATAGGTCTTCTTCTTTTGGAAATAGAGGTAATCCCATATTTTTGTGAAGTTTTACAAGCCAAGGTAACTCAAGTCCTGCTTCGTTTATTTTTTCTTCATTTACGAAAACTTCAGCTCTTGTACCTTCATTTATTAAAACTCCTTGATTCAGTACATATACATAGTCACATATTTCATAAATTAAATTCATATCATGACTTGATATTATGATTTTTACACCTCTATCATTAAGACCTTTTATTATATCTACAATAGCTCTAGTACTTATTGGATCCAAACCTGCTGTAGGTTCATCTAATAATACTAATTTATTTTCCATAGCTACTACGGATGCTATTGCAACTCTTTTCTTTTGACCAAAGCTCAAATTATGAACTGGTCTATCTATAAATTGTAAACCATTGACTGCTTCTAAAGCAGTATGGATTCTATCTTTTATTGTTTTTTCATCCATACCTATATTTCTAAGTGCAAAAGCTATATCATCATAAACCATTGAGTAAAATATCTGCTTTTCAGGATCTTGAAATACTATTCCAACTTCCTTTCTTAGATTATATAAGCTTTTCTTATCATACTTTATTTGTTCTCCATTATAGAGTATTTCTCCTTCTGTAGATTTTAATATCCCCATAAGGTTATTAAATAAAGTTGATTTGCCAGAACCATTAGATCCAATGATTCCGATAATGTCACCTTTATTAAAGTCCATACTTACATTGTCGAGTGCTTTTCTTGTTTTATCATATTGATATGTTAAATTATTTATTTTAAACATCTTTACTATCCCCTACTATATGGAATGTACCATCAAATAATTTCATATCTAAGGCTATACTCATTTCATCATATCTTATCATCATTCGCTTGAATAACATATTTACTAAAAGCCCAAATGAATGGTATCCATTTTTTAAATTTATATATCCAAAGCGAAGTTCTTGGGAAGTTCTTATATCTAATACTTCCTCCATAAATATAAATATGAATCTATACATAAGCATTGATATCTCTAAAACTACATCTGGCAAGTGTAATTTTTTGAATATAAATATAAGTTGATTAAAAGGTGTTGTCAACATTATAAAATATATGCATGTTAAACAAGACAATGCCCTGAAAAACAAATGTATAGATGTGTCTATAGATGTATTAGAAACACCTATATATAAATTTCCCACTTTTATATAATGAAGTAAAATCGATTTATCAGTTGAAAAGTTTATTAAAATCATAATTATACTTATTAATAAAAATGCAAATGGTATTTTTATTAAATGTATATAGTCTTTTACCTCTATTTTGGCAATTCCAACTATTGTAATACTCATACCTAATATTATCAATACTGATAATATGTTGTAAGGACTAATTAATGATATTATTAAAAATAACATACCTACACTAAATTTTATATTAGGGTTAACCTTAAATAATTTATTCTTATAAGCATAATCATCTATTATCATTAATTTATCTTCTTTCTAAATTTATTTGAATTCACTAATACCTTAAACTAAATGTATTATAAATTATTTTTCTTCCCTCATTTTATGTTTAGTTCTAGTAGCTCCTATGTAGTAACCAACTATACCAGCACCTAGTGCTGCTTGAGATGCGAATAGTAAACTTTCGATTTCTCCACTAGCTGGTTCAAAGAAACTGCTAAACCATGGTTGATAATCTGGATTTATTTCTGTGATAGCTGCTTCAGCTTCACCATCTGCTCCACCAAATTCTGCATCACTTTGTATTACTTGAGGCACTACTATTATAGCTAATACTAATAGTAATAGTATTATATTTAATTTTGTACTATTACCTTTTTTTGATTTTGTTTCATGAGTTGTCATTATGCTAGTACCTCCTTATCTTCATTTTCAGTTATAAAGTTATAGATTATAGTTGTTAATAACCCTTCTGCTATTGCTATTGGAATTTGAGTTATAAAGAATATTCCTAAGAATTTAATAGCAGATACTGCAAATCCACCAACTGGATCAGGGAATGCTAACCCTAATTGTAATGAAGTTAAAGTATATGTAGCTAAATCTCCTATTGATGCTGCTAAAAATACTGCAACATTTTTATTGATTTTATCTTTGCATAATTTCCAAATTAAATATGATATGATTGGCCCAAATATCGCCATTGAAAATGCATTTGCGCCTAAAGTTGTTATTCCCCCATGAGCTAATAATAACGCTTGGAATAATAACACTATTGTTCCTAATACAACTGTTACGCTAGGTCCAAATAATATTGATGCTAGTCCTACCCCTGTTGGATGTGAGCAACTTCCTGTTACAGAAGGTATTTTTAATGCTGAAAGCACAAATACAAATGCACCACATAAAGCTAGCAATAATTTTTTCTTTGGATGTTCTTTTACTACTTTTGTTATATTTTTTAAACCTACAACAAAGAATGGTATAAATAGTACATACCAAATTACTGCCCATTTTACTGGTAAGAATCCTTCCATAATATGCATAGCGCCTGAAACTGTCGGAGCTAATACTAGCATAAATGCTGCTAACATACACCATTTCACATTAGTCTTTTGTAATCTCATTTACCTACCCCTTAAAAATAATATATTTGAAAATGTTGTGTATTAAGAACTGATAATATCTTATTTATGATAATAAATTTTGTCTATAACTCCCATTATTTAAATAATAATTCTAAAAATAAAAAACCTAACTACTCTGAGTTAGGCAATATCCTTAAATAAGTTTAAAAATTATTCCTTAATTAAGATATTATCTCCAACCCCGGAGAAATTCTTTTATTTATTAGGCAGGTTTCCTGACTTAGTCTCATTCTATCCCTCCCTTCCCATGATTTTAGATCACAGTGGTAACTGAGGGAATCGTCAACATTACAGTAGCGGGGGCTGTAGAGGATTTACACCTCTTTCCCTATTAATCTAATGTAGAACCTAAAAAATTTTAATTTTAATACCAACATATTCCATCTTGAGAATATATTTAAAGTATAGCATAAACAGACAAAATGTGATGGTTTTCACAATTCCAATTTGTTATAGTCTATAATCTTTTTATATTTTAAATTAATATTACATTGTAATTATATGATTATGTAAGTTTAACTATATAATATGTTGTTTTTTAATTCTAATTACGATTTTATATTTTTGATATAGCTTATAAAGTCTTTTTTAATTTATTAATTCCGTTTAGTTATCTAGTTAATTATTACCTTTTTCAAATAGGTAGATACAATATCTGAAAATCTCTGTATATCTTTTATATAAATAAAGTCTTTTCCATAGATTTTCTTTTCTGCCTCTAGGTCAATTTCTTTTCCTGTAAAAACTCCTAATACCATTATTCCTCTTTTTCTAGCTTTTCTAACTTCCATAGCAGTATCTTTAATTCCTACTATACCTTTATAAGACATTTCTCCTCTTATACTTCTTGAACTGTCTTTACCTATTTTTACATCGTTTGGTTTACCGTCACTAAGTACAATTAAAATTTTATTTTCTTCTTCTCTTTCTAATAGTCCATCACAAGTTGCTTTTATCGCAAGACCATCTCGATTATTTCCAGAACAGTAATATTCAAATATATCCTCACACTTTCTGACATTATCGTTATAATCCCTAAATCGTTTTAATATTGTATAATCAAGAAAACTTTGAAACCCCATAACTCTGTTTGGAATCCCAGCGAGTGTAAGTGCAGCAGATAATATATATGCTTGTATCGCAACCATAAATTGTTTTGATGTTTGTGAACCACTTGAATCGAGTAGTATATCTATAACATATCTTCCTTTTCCATTGTCTACATCTTTATAAAATATCTTGTTATTACTACTTCGTCCTATTCTCCACGCTTTATTTGCATATATTGTTCCGCAATCAGAATAAAGTCTATCAGACGAACTTTCTTCTATTAATAATCTAGAAAAACATTCTCTAAGCTTATTTATTTGTCTTCTATATACCTTCATTTTATATTGAAATTCAAATAAGTTATTATCCTTTTGTCTAGTTACATATTTTAATTGGAACGCATTTTCACAATGTGATCTCAAAACTCCATCAGTAAAATGAAGTCTGCATCCTTCATGAACATTTCTACAATTTCTAGATTCTATTTTTCTTCTATCGCCTTCATTTAAGTATGATTTTCCATAATAGTATTCTACTCTTTTATATATCTTATTTAGCATTTCTTCATTTACATATAATACTCTATGTGGTGTAGATTCTAAATTTATATCTTCTTTTTCGTCGCCTAAACCATCTACCAACATACCGCCAGTAAAGTTATTAATCTCTGTTTCAACATTTTCTACCTCTTGGTCATCATATAATTCTTCTAACATAAAATCTGCAAATGTATCAAAATCTACTTCTACATTTTTTATATTATCTTCTACAAATTCTACATTTTGATTTTGGCTATCTAGTATATATTGAAAATATGTGAGATATATTTCATCTACCTTTTTCAAGATTTCCATTATATCTCCATGTACATCAATATTATTAATTTCTCTAAGTATTTTTCTAACTAATCTATCCATAACTGGATGTCTATCCATTCGTTGAAGGACATATGTATATTTTAATAATTTTAAAATATCTTCTTTATGTATTTTGGAATAACTTTTTAAGATGTCATCATACGCTTTATTTCTAATATCAATTACTCCTGGTCTTTCTTCTATAACTTTTTTCTCTACAATATCATTTAATACTATTTGAATAATTGTACATAAGATGTCTTTGTTATATCCAGATTTCATTCTATTAACTAAGTATTTCTTAACAGTCTCCCAATCTATATATTTTCTCATTGCGCCTGCAATTATCGCATAATACATAGATGCATCTTTTGAAGTATAATCTTTTTCTGATATATCAATATCTTCATCATACTTTCCTGCGACTGTCCAAGCTAAATTATTAACCCTATTATCAAACTCATATTCATTAAATATCCATTTTAAACTATTTGTCATATTCATCACCCTTTTAATTAATATTTAAGCATTTTCAATCTGCATAAACTAATCATTTGGGAATATATCATGACTTTCCCATCCTTCTGGAATTCTAGTTCTTATAATGTCTGATACCATTTCCTTTTCATAAATATCAAAAGTCTTTCCTGTAATCCCCATATTAATTGCTAGAGTCGGTTTTAGTCCTCTTTTTATAGTTTTTAATGCACCTATCATTCCTCTTAAATCTATTGCTTTTGTTGATATTTCTCCATTTTCTGCTTTTAATTGTAAGTCTAAGAATATTCCTATAAATTGATATAGTTTTTCATCATCTACACTAGGGAATTCTCTTTTTAATATCATTTTTAATTTTTCTTCGTCTACTGCCGGCATATCAATTACTAAAAATCTTGAAACTAATGCTTCATTTAATTCTTTTGTTCCAGCATATTCATAATTCATTGTTCCTATAAATCGAGTTGCTGGGTGTAGATTTATTCTTTCATATCCTGGAACATCTATAACTCTTCTATAATCAAGTGCTGAGTGAAGTACTACAATTGCATCATTTTTAGCCATATTTATCTCATCAAATATTCCAAACCCTCCATTCACTGCACATTCATATACTGACCCACGTCTAAGTTTAACTTCATTATCTATAAAAGTATCTGTACCTATTAAAGATGCACTATCTGTATTTATATGAAATGAAGTATTCCATTGTGGTCTTCCAAATATCTCTGATAGATTATCAGATAATAAATTTTTACCGGTTGCCTTTGGCCCTGATAATAATATATTTTCCTCTTCCAAAATCCCTGTTATGCACATCTCTAAGATATCTTTTCCTATGAAAAATGCTGGTGATTTTGTAACCCTCTCTTTTAATTCATCTTTTACATCATATTCTTTTCTAAAATATTCAATATCTTTTATTAATGATTCTCTTATGTCTTGTTCCCTTAAATTTTCTAATATATCCATCTGTTTCTCCTTTTACTTTCCCCTATTTACTTATTTTTATATTATTTTGTATAATTACCAAATTCATCTGTAATTATAATATATCGAGTTTTATAACCATATATTGTAAATTATATCACCTATCACTTATGTATTCCGTTATAAAAATAGCTAATGTTATATTTTTTTAACATATCTTATTCATCATTTTCCTCAATCCACATCTAATAATGTTGAAATTTCATTATTTTTATAGACTTTTCCTCACTGCAACTAATGGTAAAATAAGACATAAAACTCTGTCGTAAAACCTCAACTTATGTTATAATATGCTGGTATATATTGCCTAATAAGGCAATTAAAGTATTTTATAAATTGGGAGGGTGATTAAAATAGTATTTTCAAATTTATTATTTATGTTTGCTTTTTTACCAGCAAACATAATATGTTATTTTCTATCTAGAAATTTAAAAACAAAAAATATTATACTTATAGTTTTTTCACTGTTATTCTATGCTTGGGGAGAACCTATATGTGTAGCTTTATTGATATTTAGTTCATTTATAGGTTATATCTTTGCTATTTCAATAGATAAAAGCGAGACTAAACAGCAGAAAAAATTATATTTGATTATTTCATTAATAATTAATCTTGGTTTATTAGGGATATTTAAATATGCAGGTTTCTTCGTAAGCAATATCAATTACTTACTTCATTTAAATTTACCTGTCCCTCAAATCTCTTTACCAATAGGAATCTCATTCTATACATTCCAAATAGTATCTTATGTTATAGATGTGTATTGTAATAGAGTTGATTCTCAAAAGAGTTTTGCAAAATTCTTAATGTATGTATCTTTATATCCACAATTAATTGCGGGGCCTATTGTTAGATATATCGATATAGAAAGAGAAATTGATCATAGGGAAGTTAGTATTGTAAATATATCTCAAGGTATAAACAGATTTATAGTAGGTTTAGCTAAAAAAGTTATAATAGCTAATACAGCTGCTACATTAGTTTCAACTTTCTTGGACGGCAAGTTAGCTTCAATGGGTGTATTAGATGCTTGGTTCGGACTTTTCATGTACACTATTCAAATATACTTTGACTTCTCAGGATATTCAGATATGGCGATTGGTCTTGGTAAAATATTTGGATTTACATACTGTGAAAACTTCAATTATCCATACATATCAAAATCTGCTACTGAATTTTGGAGAAGATGGCATATGTCTTTAGGTTCATTCTTCAGAGATTATGTATATATACCTCTTGGGGGTAACCGTAAAAGACAATTATTAAATATATTTGTTGTTTGGTTCTTAACAGGGTTCTGGCATGGAGCTAGTTGGAACTTTATAATATGGGGATTATACTTTGGTACAATAATTTACTTAGAGAAAAAAGTATTCTTCAAATTTACAAAAAAATTACCACAAGTTATTCAATGGTTCTTTGCAATGATTGTAATAATGGTAGGTTGGGCAATATTCTACTATGTCGACTTAAATAGTCTTGGAACTTTCTTAAAAGCATTAGTAGGTTTAAATAATAACCCACTTTACTCTGATACACTTCCGATAACATTTATGAGTAATGTAACATTTGTAGTTCTTTGCATAATTGCATCTACTCCTGTTCCAAAAATGTTATTCCAGAAGTTAAATGACAATAAAGTAGTAAATGGTAATTTAGATTTTGTACAAATCATTTTTAATGTATCATTAATATTCTGTATAATATCTATGTTAGTTGGAGAAAGCTATAATCCATTCTTATATTATAGATTCTAGGGGGTATAACATGAATAATACAGCAAAAAAATATGATAATTTAAAAAATAGTAACACTACAAGAAAACCAAAACTTAGTGATTATCTAAATATTGGTGTGTGCGGCTTAATTATGATGTTCTTCTTTGTATCTATGTTCTTTACAACTAATGGTGGTGTATCTCAACAAGAAAAAAGAAAACTAGCAAGTTTTCCTAAGATATCAGAAATGACATCAGAAGATTTACTTAGCGGTACATACTTCTCAAAAATAGATGAATTTTACAAAGATAACTTTGTACATAGAGATCAATTCCTTGCTTTATCAGATTCTATAGACGGTCTTAAAGGAGTTGAAAGTGAAATAAAAATGACAGTTGTATCTAATAATGCTACTAACCAAAGTGCAACTGCTAAAGATGATGATAGTGATTCAGACAAAGATATGTATAAAAATGTTGAACAAATCGGTACTTTATTAAGTATCGACAACATAGTTTGTGAAGCGTACGGATTTAATGAACCGACTATCAATGATTACGCAGAAACAATTAAGAAATTTGGTGATACTTTAAAAGGTGCAAATGTGTATAATATTTTAGTTCCTACACATG
Organism: uncultured Intestinibacter sp.; assembly: GCF_902468165.1. NCBI lineage: Bacteria > Bacillati > Bacillota > Clostridia > Peptostreptococcales > Peptostreptococcaceae > Intestinibacter > uncultured Intestinibacter sp. Next base: position 42,480 of record NZ_CABQXJ010000009.1, on the reverse strand, counting down.
TTGAGTTTGCATTACCATCTAAGTATCAAAACTTATCTGCAAAAGAAAAACCAGCAATTGACTTAGTTAATAGCAAAATAGGTAATAATGTAACTCCAGTAGATGCTTATTCTATTCTAAAAAAACATAAAACAGAATATATCTACTTTAAATCGGATCATCACTGGACACAACTTGGTGCATATTATGCTTATACTAAATATTGTGAAGCAGCTGACTTAAAACCATTTAAGTTAAAAGATTATCCTTTGAAAAAAGTTGAAGGATTCTTAGGTACTTACTACTCTGCTTCTAAAGACCAAAAATTAGCTGATGACCCGGATGTAGTTGAATATCGATCTGTTGGTGCTGATTTAACTGCAACAATTTACGAAAATAGTTCATTGACAAAGAGCTTTGAGGCGTCTCCTTATTCAGATTACTCTACAGGTTCAAATGCATATGGTACTTTCCTTCATGGTGATAATCCTCTTACTATAATCAAAAATCCTGATGTTGATAGTAGTAAAAAGGTTGTTGTTATAAAAGAATCTTATGGTAATGCATTTGCTCCTTTATTAACTCAAAATTATTCAGAGGTTTATGTAATAGACCCAAGATATTTTAATGGTAATCTTAATGATTTTATAAAAGAACATGAAATTAAAGATGTTATATTTATAAATAATATGGTTGCTGTTGGTTCTCAAAGTCGTGTAGATGAATTAAAGAAATTACTAAACTAAAAATATAATTTTTCAAATTTAAAAAAGAAGATAACAAAAAATATTTGCTATCTTCTTTTTTATTTATTCTTCTCTATTATTTCCTAAATAAGCCACAACTACTGCCCCTTGTGCTGTATGAGCTCCTATAGTTGGACATATATCTGATATTAGAAAATCATCTACTCCATATTTTTGTTTTATTTTTTCTGCTACATATTCGGCATCTTCAATGCAATCTCCATGAGATATAAATACCTGTTTTAAATTTGTTACATCTGATTTTTTTTCTATATTATCAACTAATGTATGTAGTGCTTTTTTTCGTCCTCTAACCTTTCCTATAGCTGCTAATCCACCTTTATCATCCATATGCAGTATAGGTTGTATATTTAGCATTGTTCCTAAAACTGCACTCGCTTTTGAAAGTCGTCCCCCTCGATATAAATGATTTAAATCAGAAACTGTAAATTCATGTATTACATGCTTTTTATTATCATTTAACCACTTAGCAATTTCTTCTATAGTTTTTCCTTGTTTTTTCATATCTACAGCATGCATAAGTAATATTCCCTGACCAACTGTACCTGATAGTGTATCAACTACTATTATCTTAGATTCTGGCTCCTCTTCCATTATTTTTTCTGCACACATTTGTGCATTATTATAGCTAGAACTTAAACCAGATGAAAAACTTAGGTGAAGTATATCATGTTCTTCATTTATTTCCTTTTGAAATCTAGAAATTATATTTATTGGATTTGATGCACTTGTTGTAGGCATTTTGCCATCTCTTAATGCTTGATAAAAATCCTTCACCGGCATATCATCTACGCCTGGGATATATTCTTTTCTGTCTACTATATAATATAGAGGATGCACTACTATATTATTTTCTTCTAAGTATTTTGTTGGTAAATCTGCTGTAGAATCCGTTGAAATAATGAAATCTCTCATATTTTATCCTCCCCTGTATAAAGAAATACTTTATTTCTAATCATATTATAATTATATTAGATTTTTATGAATTTTGGGGTTTTAAAAGCATACAAAAAATGCTATAAGTAATAAGAATCACTCATAGCATTTTTTAATTTATCTTAAATTTGTTTGCCCCATAATATCTAAATCAATTGTTTTTGCTACTTTTCTTCCATCAGCAATTGATTTGCATACTAATGATTGACCACTTCTCATATCACCTGCTGCGTATATACCTTTAACAGAAGTTCTTCTAAATTTATCAGTAGCTACATTACCTCTTTCATCAAGTTCTACACCTAAATCATGTAATAAAGTCTCATGTTCTGGATGTAAAAATCCTAATGCAAATAATGCTAAATCACATTCAATTTCGAAATCTGAATCAGGTATTTCTTTTCTATTTTCATCTAATTTAACTGCATGTAGTTTATGAACTATTCCTCCTTCGCCACTAAATGCTGTAGGTTTTACAGAATACTCCCTTATTCCACCTTCTTCAAATACTGGATTCTTAGTCATTGCATAAATTTTTCCCCAGAAACTAGCACCTTTTAAGTCCCTTTCGCTCTCTGATGATCTTTGGAGTTGATATACATTTTTCGCCCCTTGTCTTATCGCTGTTCCAACACAGTCATTAGCTGTATCTCCACCACCAATTACAATTACGTTCTTGTCAGTAGCTATAATTTCTTCCTCATCAACGTCTAGTCCTCGATTTCTCTTATTTTGTTGTTTTAAATAATCAACAGCAAAATGAAGACCTTTTAAAGAACGTCCCGGTATAGGTAAATCTCTTGCTTGAGTTGCTCCACCAGTTAAAACAATTATATCGTACTCTTTTTTTAATATTCTAGCTGGATAGTCTCTTCCTACCCATATATTTGTTTTAAACTTTATTCCCTCTTGTTTTAATAAATCAATCCTTCTATCTACAACCCATTTTTCTAGCTTAAAGTCTGGAATTCCATATACTAAGAGTCCACCTATAACATCATCTCTTTCAAATACAGTTACATCATATCCTGCTTTGTTTAATTGGTCTGCACAGGCAAGACCTGCAGGACCCGAACCAATTATCGCAACACTTTTTCCTATTCTTATTAGTGGTAGTTTTGCAGTTATCCACCCTTCTTCAAAAGCTTTATTAATTATACTAAGCTCCATATTTTTGCATCCAACAGGCTCTTTTATAGCTCCTAACACACATGCCTTTTCACATAAACCTGGACAGACAGTCCCTGTAAATTCAGGGAAATTATTTGTTTGAAGTAATCTATCTAGTGCCTCTTTCCATTGTCCTCTATATACTAAATCATTAATTTCTGGTGCAGCATTTCCAAGTGGACATCCATATTCAGATGTGCAAAATGGTACTCCACAGTCCATGCATCTAGCTGCCTGTATTCTTACTTTTTCATAATTCATTGGTATATATATCTGATTAAAGTCTTTTATACGCTCCTTTACTGGACGTTTAGTCTGATTCTCACGTTCATACTCTATAAAACCAGTTTCTTTTCCCATATTTGCCCTCCTTATACTACTTGATATTCACTTATTAATTTTTTATATACTTTAGGTATAACTCTTAAAATATTTAATTTTTCTTTATTCCAATTATCGAGTATCATTTTTGATTTTTTACTTTGAGTATATTCAAAATGTCTTTCAATTAAATATTTTAGTAATTCTTCATCCTCAGTATCTATTATGTTTTCAATATCTGAAGTGTCTAGTACTCCTGGATTTAATTTTGTATTTAGTGAATGCTTTGGATCATATACGAACACTTTTCCTCCACTCATACCAGCGGCAAAGTTTCTACCTATATCTCCTAATATAACTACTGTTCCTCCTGTCATATATTCACATCCATGATCTCCTACGCCTTCTACAACTGCTGTTGCACCAGAATTTCTAACTGCAAATCTTTCACCTGCTTTTCCGTTAGCATAAAATTCACCACTAGTTGCTCCATATAAAACTGTATTGCCTACAATTATATTTTTATCTGATTTTACAGTACATTCTTTAGGAAGTTTAACTTTTATCTTAGCTCCTGAAAGTCCCTTTCCAACATAATCATTGCATTCACCTGTCAAATTAATTGTTATTCCTTTCATTCCAAAAGCCATAAAACTCTGACCTGTACTTCCAGTTAAGTTTAAAGTTATTGTATCGTCAGGTAACCCCTCTGCTCCATAGCATTTTGCGATTTCGCCACTCAACATAGTTCCAACTGTACGATTTATGTTTTTTATTTTAAAATCACCAGTTACTTTAGTTTTATTTTCTAAACTGACTTTAGCAAATTCAATTAATTTTAAATCATATGCATTATCTATTCCATGGTCTTGCTCCATTATCTTTCTACCAACTATTCTCTCTGGTAGATTAGGTCTATAAAGTATTGAAGAAAAATCTAGATTTTTAGTTTTCTCGTTTGTTAAAAGCTCATTTATTTCTAATTTATCGACCCTACCTATCATTTCATCCATAGTTCTAAATCCAAGCTGTGCCATGATTTCTCTTACCTCTGTCGCAACGAATGTAAAATAATTTATAAGATGTTCTACCTTACCTTTAAATTTTTTTCTTAATTCTGGATTTTGTGTTGCAACTCCCATTGGACATGTATTTGAGTGACATTTTCTCATCATCATACATCCCATAACTACAAGTGGTGTTGTAGCAAATCCAAATTCTTCGGCACCTAATAATGCTGCAACTACAACATCTTTTCCAGTTCTCATCTGTCCATCTGTTTGTAATGTTACCCTACTTCTTAAGTTGTTCATAAGAAGGACTTGATGAGCTTCTGAAAGACCTAATTCCCAAGGTCCACCCGTATATCTTATTGATGTGTAAGGCGCTGCGCCTGTACCTCCATCATATCCTGATATTAATATGATATCTGCTTTTGCCTTTGCAACACCTGCTGCAACTGTTCCAACACCAACTTCTGAGACTAATTTTACTGATATATTAGCTTGTGGGTTTACACTTTTCAAATCATGAATTAACTGTTCCAAATCTTCTATTGAATATATATCATGATGTGGCGGTGGTGATATTAAATCTATTCCGGGTATTGCATGGCGTACTTTCCCTATTTTCTCATTTACTTTTTTACCTGGAAGTCTACCACCTTCTCCAGGTTTTGCACCTTGAGCCATTTTTATCTGTATTTCTTTAGCATTTACTAAGTACTCTGTTGTAACACCAAATCGTCCTGATGCAACTTGTTTTGTTGCACTCATAGTTATAGTTTTAAATCTATTAGAATCCTCCCCACCTTCACCAGTGTTTGAACGTCCACCTAATGTATTCATTGCTGTTGCTAGTGTTTCATGAGCCTCTTTACTAAGTGAACCAAAACTCATTGCTCCACTTACAAATCGCTTAACAATCTCTGATACTGGTTCAACTTCATCTAAAGAGATGCTTTCTGAATCTTTAAATTTAAGCAATCCACGTATAGTACATAACTCTTCAGCTTGGTTATCTATAGCCTTTGAAAAATCCTTGAATAATTTATAATTATTTTCTCTAACACTTTTTTGTAAGGTAGTTATTGTATAAGGATTAAACATATGTTTTTCTTCATTTCTTCTATAATTATATTTTCCACCGAGTTCTAGTGTATCTATTGGATTTCTTAATTTGTTATATGCAATATTGTGTCTTTCTAAAGTTTCTTTTGCAATTATATCAAGTCCTATTCCTTCAATCCTTGTTGGTGTTCCTGTAAAATATTTATTTACAACATCACTATTAATGCCAATACATTCAAATATTTGTGCACTTCTATAACTTTGGATTGTAGATATTCCCATCTTTGATATTATCTTTAATAATCCATGACAAATAGCTTTATTATAATTTTCTTTTAATTGTTCTGATGATTTATGACCAACGTATAATTCTTTCTTTGCTAGTTGTTCTATAGTTTCATAAGCTAGGTAAGGGTTGATTGCTGTAGCACCATATCCTATTAATAATGCAAAATGCATAACTTCTTTGGCTTCTCCAGTTTCCAAAATTATATTTACATTAGTTCTCAGCTTATTTTTTATTAGATAATGTTGTAAAGCACTAGTTGCTAATAATGCTGGGATAGGTGCTTGTTGTTTGTTTATATTTCTGTCTGATAAAATTATTACATTATATCCTTCTATTATTGCGTCTTTTGCCCTTTGACATAATAAATCTAATGCCTCGACCAAATCTTTCCCTGTACCAGGTGATCTAAATAGCATTGGTATTTTTACAGCTCTTAAGCTTTGGTTGTTTATCTTGCTTATTTTTTCTAAATCTACATCAGACAATATTGGACTATCTAATTGTATAAATTTATAATCTTTTTTATCATTATCGAGTAAGTTTGCTTTTTGCCCAACAATTGTAACTAAACTCATTATAGATTCTTCTCTTATTGGGTCTATTGGTGGATTTGTCACTTGTGCGAATAATTGTTTAAAGTAGTTATAAAGTAGTTGTGGTCTTTTGGATAAAACCGCAAGAGGTGTATCATCTCCCATAGAACCTTGTGGTTCACTTCCATCCTTAGCCATTTGTGCTAAAACTATTTTTATATCTTCATAAGTGTATCCAAATGCTTGCTGTCTTTGTAATAAAGTATCCTCATCACCTTTTGGTAGATATGATGGTTTTGCAATCATATCCATAGTTATTTTATTGCGTTTAAGCCAATCCTCATAATCATATGATTCAAATAATCCTTTTTTAATTTCATCATCTGGAATTATTCTTCCTTGTTCCAAATCAAGCATAAATATTTTACCTGGCTCTAAGCGACCACTATATTCAACGTTTGATGGTTCTGTTTCTAATACACCAGTTTCTGATGCTAATATAACAAATCCATCTTTCGTTATTGTATATCTTGATGGTCTAAGTCCATTTCTATCTAACATTGCTCCTAATTGTACCCCATTTGTAAAAGCTATTGCTGCTGGTCCATCCCATGGTTCCATTATCGTAGCATGGTAGTTATAATATGCCTTTTCTTTTTTGTCCATTAATTCATTGTTATTCCATGCTTGTGGAATGAGCATAGTCATTGCCTCAGTCAAAGATTTTCCTGTTGATATCAAAAGCTCAAATGCATTATCTAATGTTGCAGAATCTGAGCAATTTGGCGTTAAAATTGGGAACAATTCTTCTAAACCATCTTTAAATTTATCTGATTTTAGTACACCTTCTCTAGCATTCATCCAATTTCTATTTCCCATAATAGTGTTTATCTCACCATTATGAGCCAAATATCTAAAAGGCTGTGCCAAATCCCAAGTAGGAAATGTATTTGTTGAATAACGTTGATGTATTAAAGCTAATGCTGACTTAAAATCTTTATCTTCTAAATCTTTATAAAAACTTCCTATCTGTCTAGCCAAAAGTAATCCTTTATAAATTATTGTTCTGCTAGATAAACTCGGTATATAAAAATATCCTTTATTATGCATTTTAGAGTTTCTAACTTCTTTCTCAGCTTTTTTTCTAACTATGAATAATTTTCTCTCAAATTCTTCAGTCGTATAATCTTCCTTATCTATAAATACTTGTTTTATTAAAGGTTCACTACCTTTTGCGATCTCTCCAATTGCATTTCGGTCAACCTCAACATCTCTCCAGCCTAAAAGTTTTAATTTTTCTTTTCTCAAAATTGTTTCAAAAATACCTTCACATTCTAAATCTTCATCAGATTCACGAGGTAAAAATACCATACCTACTGCATATTTTCCCTCTTGTGGTAAATCAATTTTATTTTCCCTACATTTCTTTTTAAAAAATTCATGCGGTATTTGAATCATTATACCGGCTCCATCTCCAGTAGTTTCATCACATCCAGTTGCCCCTCTATGAGATAAATTTTTTAAAATTAATAGTCCCTTTTCTACTATTTCATGTGACTTTTCTCCCTTTATATTTGCAATAAAACCTATACCACAATTATCTTTTTCAAACTTTGGATCATACAGGCCTTGCTTTTCTGGTAATCCAACATTCTGTATAGTTTGTTTTCCCTTCATCTCAATTCCCCCTTAAGTATATTGAATACATTTCTTTCAAATAAAGTTTTTTCTCAGTCGACATCTGTATATGATATAATCTTTATTATAGTTAAGTTTTCAGAATTATGCAATTTTTTAAAAAATTATTTCATTTTTATTTTTTAATATCTTACTTTTTTGTTTTATATAAAGTTGAATTTAGATATAATCATTTTGTTTTAGATATATTTTTTCGCTTATTTAACTTGAAGTTATAAGTAAATAAAAAAATAATAGATATAAAGCATGATTTATTTTCCTCGCTTTATACCTATTATTTTTTAATTATTCTACTGTTTTCCATAATGTTTAATAATATTTAATTTACATCTATTACTTCTTTTTTATTAAAATATTTCTTATAGATATTTCTTTTATAAGATGTATAATATAGAACAAACATTAAGACTATACTGACAGAGTAACTACTATAAATAACTTTCATATCGTGGAAGTATTGTAATAAAACAAAGCACCATATTACTCTAAAAATACAATGAGCAAATAACGATATGAGCATTGGTTCAAATGTTTTTTCTATCCCTCTTAAACTTCCAATATAGATTTGATTCATAGCATATAAAACATATGAAGGAAATACAATCCTTATACTTTCAAGCCCAACTTTTATAACTGCTGCATCATTTGTGAACAATCTTAAAATATATGGTGCAAATATATTTAAAATAATTATAAAAATAAGAGAAGTATAAACGCTTATCTTCAGACTTATATTTATTCCTTCCTTTACTCTTTCATATTCCTTTGCCCCAAAGTTCTGTCCAACAAATCCAGTTACAGCTAGCCCAAGTGAGAAAAGTGGAAAATATAAAAATCCTTCCACCTTCGCAAAGATAGTCATACCAGCCATAGCCTCTGCACCAAACGAATTTATACTAGATTGAATAATTAAAGATGAAATGCTCATAAAAATTGCCTGTAATCCTGCTGGTAGTCCAACTAAAAATATATCTTTTGTATATCCTCTATAAATTTTGATTTGTTTTAAACTAAGTTTACAATTATCATCCAAAGACATTATCTTATACATAACTAAAAGTGTAGCTAATATTTGCGAAATTAATGTTGCTATTGCTGCCCCTTTTACACCCCAGCCAAAATAAACTATAAATAAAATATCTAATATTAAATTTAATATGCATGAAAATATTAAGAAATATAGCGGGTCTTTTGTATTGCCGAGAGCTCTTAGTATTGCTGTTCCGATATTATATAAAAGTTGAAATGTTATTCCTAAGAAACATATTTTTAGATAGTCTATAGCCAAAGAATATACACCTTTAGGTGTTTGAAGTATATTAATAATAGGTTTCATAAATATAAGACTTCCTATTGTAAATACTATTCCCAATAATACGCTTACTGCAAGTAATGTTGATATACTTTTTTTAAGTTTGTCATATTCATTAGCCCCAAATTGATTCGCGATAACTGCACTTACACCTGTTGATAGCCCTATAAAAAAGTTAACTATAACTGATATTAATAGACCTGTGGAGCCTATAGCTGCTAGTGCATCTGTACCTATATATCTACCTATGATTGCTGTGTCTGCGATATTATAGAATTGTTGTAAGATTTGAGATAATAAAATAGGAATAGTAAACATAAATAATTGTTTAGAAGTATCACCATAAGTCATATCAACTTGGCACTTTGCTTGCATATATAAAACCTCCTTTATATTTAATGTTATTCTAGATAAAGAATATCATTACAACATAATAAGAAGTATTATCAAAAATTTATATCCATGATATAACAAAAGGCATATAACCTAATAACAAAGTGTTATTAAGTCATATGCCATCATCTATAATATTCATTACATATTTAATAAACTCTTCTCCATATTTATTTAACTCCTGGCTTTTGCATTTTATATATCCAAAATCAAGATAATTCTCATATCCTTTAATAGGAATCATTTTTATTTAATTATCTTTATATTCCCCTCTAAACCAGCAACTGCCTATATTACATAGTTCTGAAAACTTTAGAAGTTTTACCATAGCGTGATCACTATTTGTTATAATATCCTCCACTCCACCCTTTATATACTTAAATTTTATATTCTCATCTTTTTTGTCATTATAAAATTGTGAAAATAGTTCTGACATCTTGCTACTTGGATTTGTTGCTATCGAAAATAAAGATTCTCCTTTATTTTGTTTTGAATGGTCTATTAATTCAGCATTTTTTAATATATTTTTTGCATATGCATAGATTCTTTCTCCATCTTTTGAAAGAATTACACCCCTTGGTGTTCTTTCAAAAAGCTCCATTCCTAAATATCCTTCTAATGATTTTATTGTTTTGCTGACATGAGGTTGGGTTGTATATAGAACTTCTGCTGCTTTACTTAAACTACCCTGTTCTGCACTAATTACAAAATACTGTAATTGATTTATATTAATCATCTTCAAGTTGCCCCTTTTTTACTCCCCAAAATTACTTCTTATATTTATTATAAAATTCCTTCAGCTCATCCTTTCTAATTTGAGGCAATTCAGATTTTTTGATTCCCAATATAGCCCCTTCTAAAGCCATCAATCTGTGAATACATGCTGATTTATCTATAGACTGAATTTTTAACCATGCTTTTTCAACACCATAATCTTTTAAATCTTCATATGTATTTATACCAACTTCATTTAATTGACTTTCTATAACCTTGCCTATATTGGGTAGCTTTGAAAGTTCTCCCATCTTATCCCCTCCTTAAAATAATTTTTCTTCTGTTATTTCATATTTAACAGGTTCATATAACTTTAAAACTTCCCAATAAGAATTTTCATCCCTTACATTTGCTAGAAACTCATCAAATTTATCTGATGTATAATTAAAATGTAAATTATATAACTTATCGATAAGATCTTTAGAGTTATAATAAACTTGTATATATATTCGTTCTAAATTCAATTCTCCACTAACATTTCTTGTTACAAACTGACGTATTAAAGTACAACAACTCAAATCTCTATATACTAAATCATTTGGTCTTATCGTATATATTATTTGATCTTCATAACAATTAAATTTTTTGTTTAAAAATTCTTCAAATGAGTCAATTAAAATATCTAGCTTTATATTTTTTTCATCAAATCCATTTTTAGTTAAAATATCATTTAAAATTTGTTTTGCTTGACTAGTTCTGTTTATAGTTGTAATACTTTCTTCTTTATTAGTAGATTTTCTATTTATATTATATCCTTCAAAAATAACTTTATATTCAAGGAAATAAGACATTATAGCATTCCAAAATATATAGAAAACTACAGCCAAGAAAAATACTATTCCAATCCTAATTTTCAAATCTATTTCCATAAAATTTAGGAAATAATAAATCAAATAAAAAATCATAAAAAATGATAAAGCATTAATTATTTTTACTATACCTTTTGATTCAACCTCGTATACTGTACCGCATGATTCACATTTGATACGTACACATTCACTCCCCAATGTTTTAAGTCTAGTTAATAAATCAATCTTACAATTACATTTACTACAAGATTTCATATAAATCCCCCCTTGTTGACTTAAAATTATAACTTTAACTTCATTATAGCATTGAAAATGTTTTCTAGCTGTAAATTTGAACATTTTATAAATATACAAAAAGATGTCCCTAATAAATTCAATTATTAAAGACATCTTCCTTTATTTTTAAAATATTTTTTAATCTATTATAAACATTGTTTTAATATTTCTAGCCCTTTATTTATTTCATCCATTGTTATTACAAGTGGAGGTAGTAATCTTACTACATGTTCTCCTGCTGTTAATATCAATAATCCCTTTTGTGCAGCTATTTTTTCTACTTCTGATGCACTTTGTTTGATTTCAATTCCTATCATTAGCCCTCTACCTCTAACTTCTACAATTTTATCTAATCCCCATGATTTTATTGTATCCATTATATAATTTCCTTTTTTAGCTACATCATCTAAAAATTCTGGTTTAGCTAATTCATCTAAAACAACATTTGCAGCAGACATGGCTAATGCATTTCCACCAAATGTCGTTCCATGGTCACCTGGAGCTAGAACATTTGATAATTTTTCGTTTGATAATATTGCTCCAACAGGAATACCACCTGCTAATCCTTTTGCCATTGTAATTAAGTCTGGTTTTATGTCGAATTCTTGGAATCCAAATAATTTGCCTGTTCTACCCATTCCAGCCTGAACCTCATCACATATTACAACTATATCTTTTTCTTGGCAAAGTTTCACAGCTTCTTCTATAAATTCTTTTTCTATTGGGTATACTCCACCTTCTCCTTGAACAGCCTCAAAAATAAATGCACATATTGTATCATCTTTTAATGCCTCTTTAAATGCCTCTATATCATTTTTTTCTACGTATTTATAACCAGTTGGTAATGGATAAAAATATTTATGATAAGCATCTTTACCAGTTGCCATCAATGATGCCATAGTTCTACCATGGAAAGATTTATTCAAACTAAGTATAGTGCCTCTGTCGCCTTCATATTTTATATCACTATATTTTCTAGCTATCTTCATAGCACCTTCGTTAGCCTCTGTTCCCGAATTACAGAAAAATACCTTATCATATCCGCTAAGTTTAACTAATTTTTCTCCAGCTTCTACATTTGGTTGATTAAAAAATATATTAGAGCTGTGTAATAATTTTGCAGCTTGGTACTGAATTGCCTCTACCAATCCTTTATGACCATATCCTAAAGAAGAAACTCCTATCCCACTCGTAAAATCTACATATTCTTTTCCATCTATATCTGTTACTGTTGCACCTTGCCCCTTATCTATTACAACTGGAATTTGAGCATATGTCTGCATAAAATTTTTATCCCATTTTTCTTGTATATTTTTCACATTTTGTGTTAATTCCATTTAAAATTCCCCTCTTTCAATATATTATTTATTATCTAATATAATTCTTTTGCATCTTTAATCCAGAATTTCAAAACTAATATTTCTTAATCAATTAAAGTCCCCACACCTGCATCAGTAAATAGTTCAGTTATTATTGAATGTCTTACTCTTCCATCTAAAATATGAACTTTTTTGACCCCTTGATTTAAAGCCTCTATACAACTATTTACCTTTGGAATCATACCACCCGTTATAACCCCATTTTCAAATAATATCGGTAAATCTTCTTTATATACATGAGATATTAAACTTTCATCCATTGATGGCTCTTCTAATAATCCTGGGACATCTGTTAAAAGTATATATTTTTCTGCTTTTAGAGCACCCGCTATTGCAGAACCTGCTATATCTCCATTAATATTATATATATTTCCTTCTCTATCAGCCCCAACTGTAGCTACCATAGAAATATACCCTGCATCTAGATTATCTTTTATTATTTGTGGGTTTACTTCAACGATTTTGCCCACATATCCTAAATCTTCTTTTGTAGGTTCACAAATTAACATATTTCCATCTATTCCACAAAGGCCAACGGCTTTTCCCCCTCGTTCATTTATTTTTAGAACTAATTCCTTGTTGACCTTTCCTGCAAGAACCATTTCGACTACTTCCATTGTGTCTTCATCTGTATATCTTAAACCATTTATAAATTCACTTTGAATTTTTAATCTATCTAACATCTTAGTTATTTCTGGTCCACCGCCATGTACAACAACTATATTAATACCAACATAACTCATAAGAATTATATCTTCCATGACTGATTCTTTTAGTCTTTCATTTTTCATGGCATTGCCACCATATTTTATTACCATAGTTTTTCCGCTATGCTTTTCTATATATGGAAGCATTTCTATCAACATTTTTGCTTTATCATCGTTAAATCCCATAATTATTTATCCCCCATTTCAACCTTATATTTTTTAAATATTAACTTCTATAACTACCATTAATTCTAACATACTCATATGTTAAATCGCATCCCCATGCATTTGCCATTTTATCTCCCATCTGAAGATCTACTATAATAGTTATTTCATCATCTTCTAATATACTTCTGGCTTTCTTTTCACTAAATTGAAGTGGTGTTCCATCTTTACAGACCTCGACATAGCCTTTTTTACTCTCAAAAATTATATCTATTTTATTTGGGTCAAATTCAGCACCCTCACATCCTATAGCACATAAAATTCTACCCCAATTTGCATCAGAGCCGAATACTGCTGCCTTCACCATTGTTGATGTTATAACAGCTTTTGATAATCTAGCAGCTATTTCTTCTGTCAAAGCACCTTCTACAACACATTCGATTAGCTTAGTAGCACCTTCTCCATCTCTTGCTACTAATTTTGCAAGTTCTGTGCATATATAGACTAAGGCTTGTAAAAATGTATCATAATTTCTATCTTTTTCGATAATTTTATCATTACATGCTTTTCCATTAGCCAAAACTATAGCCATATCATTTGTACTTGTTTGGCCATCAACACTAATTCTATTAAAACTTTTATTAGTTGCATATCTTAGAGCATCTTGTAATAGATTTTGTTCTATGTCTATGTCTGATGTTATAAATGCGAGAATAGTTCCCATATTGGGGTGTATCATTCCAGAACCTTTTGCCATTCCTCCCACAACAACTTTTTTTCCATCTATATCAATTGATACCGTTATTTCTTTTTTAATCATATCAGTAGTCATAATACCTTCTCTCGCCGCCATATGTCCCCTTTTACTAAGCTGGCTAGCAAGTTTTTCTATATTATCTTCTATCAAATCTATTTTTAATGGTTCACCTATAACTCCTGTTGATGCAACCAAAACATCTTCTGGATTTAAATTTAATACTTCTGCTGTTGACTGTGCCATTCTAAAAGCATGTTCTAATCCTTCTTTGCCATTGAATGTATTTGCATTTGCACTATTGATTATTATCGCTTGTGCATTGCCATCTTGGATGTGTTTACTTGTAACATAGATTGGATTAGCTTTAATTTTATTTTGAGTAAATACCGCGGCTGCATTGCACATAGTATCCGAATATATAAGTGCGATATCCTTTTTTTCTACATTTCTTCTAAGACCTACATGCATTCCTGATGCAGTAAATCCCTTTGCAGCTGTCACACCACCTTTAATAATTTCCATCAAATTTATCGCCCCCTTTAAAATGCTGTTGCCATTGTGCTTAACCCTTCACATTCATCAAAACCAAGCATTAAGTTCATATTTTGTATTGCTTGCCCTGCTGAACCTTTAACCATGTTGTCTATAGCAGAACATATGATTATCTTTGATTTATTTTCGTGAATTGATATAGCACATTTATTTGATAATCTGACGTGTTTTACTGTTGCAACTTGACCAAGTGGTAAAATGTCTACAAATGGTTTATCACTATAGAATTTTTCTAGTTCATTTTGTATCGTATCTATTGTAACGCCTTCAGCTTTATCACAATAAATTGTAGATAATATTCCTCGATTCATGGGTGATAAAATTGGTGTAAATATTATTTCTACTGGTTCACCTGCTGCATCACTTAAGTTTTGTTCAATTTCTGGAGTATGTCTGTGATTTCCTATTTTATAAGGAACCATATTTTCGTTTATTTCAGGATAATGGCTAAGTAGTGTAAGCCCTCTGCCCGCACCTGTCACTCCTGATTTTGAGTCAGCTATTATATTTTCTTTCTTGATTAATTTTGCTTTTAATAATGGCATCAAAGGTAGTGATATACTTGTTACATAACATCCTGGATTAGCTATTACTTGTGCATTTTTTATTTCGTCTTTATAATGTTCACAAAGACCATAAACAGCTTGCTCATGTAAATTTTTATCTATAAATGATACGTTGTACCATTTATTAAAAAGTTTCTCATCTTTTAATCTAAAATCTGCACCCAAATCAACAACTTTTTTCCCCTCTTTAACTACTTGCAGTACAAATTTTTCACTAACCCCATGTGGTAAAGCTGTAAATATAAAATCACATTCTTTTATTACATCTTCATTTTTTATACATTTCATATCATTTGTTATACCTACACTTGGATAAACTTCTGTAATACTTTTATCTACAAAGGAATTTGATCCTATTGCAGTTAATTCTACTTGTGGGTGAGAATTTAATAATCTTATTAATTCTACACCAACATAACCTGTAGCCCCTATTATACCTACTTTGACTTTGCTCATATTCTTTCCAATCCCCTTTTATTAATTTTTATCAAAAAAGCCCCTTGAAATAAATTCAAGAGGCGAAATTCCGCGGTACCACTCTTATTAATAAAATTTCTTAACTCAAGTAATACGTATAAATTCTGTATATTAAAAAAGTCTCTCGGCTAAAAAACCAAGAGACGAATATACCGCGTTACCACTCTCATTGATAAGAAACTTATCCACTCTACTCTTTTAAGGCAAGATTACCTGTTTTTCTACTTAATTCAAAAAACATTCTCCAAAGCTCTCTTCACAATAGGTTTCTTTGCCCAGCTTCCACCATCCCAGACTCTCTATAAATTCTACCTATGCTACTATCTTCTTCATAGAATTTAACATGTTTCATTTTAGTAAGTAATCATATTATAATAAAATAATATAAAACTTTTAATATTCTGTCAATAAATTAATTTTATTTTATAAATTAAATTTTTTCTTTAAGTTCATCTACTGATAAATCGATTAAGGCTTTTATTTTTTTCCTTCTTTCATTTATATCCTTATTTTCTTTTATTATTTTTGCTCTAGCTAGTCCCAAAAGCTCTATATATTCTTCATATGATTCATCATATTTTTCTTCTAGCTCTCTTTTTATTTTCGCCGATAAAGATGGGCTATTTCCACCTGTAGATATACTTAATAGCAATTCCCCTCGCTTAACATATGATGGAACAGTAAAATTAGAAAGCTCTTTATCATCTACAACATTTACTAATTTACCATGTTTATTGCAATAGATTCCTATCTCATGATTTATCTCTTTGTTATTAGTAGATGCTACTACTACAAATGAGTCCTCTATATATTTTTCTTTGTATTCATCACAAATCATCTCTATCTTATCTTTTATTTCATCAAATTCACAAACAAATTCTTTTGAAATTACAGTTACCTTTTTCCCAAAATCTAAAAAATTTGTAGCCTTTCTATAAGCTACCTTACCTCCACCGATTATAGTGATTTTTATATTTTCTATATCTAAATTTATTGGATAAAGCATTTTTTACACCTTTCTATTATTTATTTTATTAAAAATATAAGCATTTAAAAATATTATATCATAGCATTATAAAAGGCTATTAAAAAGTATATTTCAACTTTATAATAGCCTTTTGATATTGTATTGTATTCTAATTTAATTAAATTTATAATTATACTGGAATTTTTCTTCCTTCTTTTCTCCACTCTTTAAATTCTGCTGCTGCAGTAAATAAAGCATCTGTTGAAGAGTTAAGTCCAGTTTCACAAGAGTCTTGTATAACTCCTATAATAAATCCTACACCAACCATTTGCATCGCTACTTCATTTGATATACCAAATAAACTACATGCTAATGGTATAAGTAAAAGCGATCCACCTGCTACACCTGATGCACCACATGCAGAAACTGCAGCTAATACACTAAGAACTATAGCAGTTGGTATATCTACTGTTATTCCTAAAGTATGAACAGCCGCTAATGATAATACTGTTATTGTAACTGCTGCACCACCCATGTTTATAGTAGCACCTAATGGTATTGATACTGAATAATTATCTTCATTTAATCCTAAACTTTCACATAACTCCATATTAACTGGTATATTCGCTGCTGAACTACGAGTAAAGAATGCAGTTATACCACTTTCTTTTAAACATTTAAATACTAATGGATATGGGTTTTTTCTTATATTTAAATATACTATTATTGGATTTACAACAAATGCAACAACTGCCATACATCCTAATAATAATGCTAATAATGAACCGTAATCTTTAAATATACCTATACCATTTGTTGATATAGCTGTGAAAACTAATCCTAATATACCAAATGGAGCAAAACTTATAACCCATTTCACCGCTTGTGTAACTGCATCTGAAATATCAGCTAAAAATTCTTTTGTTCTATCTGAAGATTTTCTTAATGCCAAACCAAATACTACTGCCCAAGCTAATATACCAACATAATTTGCATCTACTATAGCTCCAACTGGATTACTAACTATATTTAGTAATAATGTTTTTAATACTTCACCTATTCCTCCAGGTATTGCTGTATCAACCTCTGCTACTGAACCCAAATTAATTGTAACTGGGAATATAAAACTTGCTACAACTGCTACTAAAGCAGAGCAAAAAGTACCGATTAAATATAGTGCTATAACTGAACCCATGTTATTCTTTTTACCATCTTTATGTTGTGCTAAAGCACCAATAACTAAGAAAAATACCAATACTGGAGCTACTGCTTTTAATGCTCCAACAAATAATTCCCCTAAAAGTCCTATAATTTGAGCTTCCTTAGCAAATGTACCTAAAATAATACCAATTATCATCCCTACCAATATACGTTTAACCAAACTTATACTGTTCCATTTTTCTAAAATTCCCTTCATAAAAACATTCCTCCTTATATTATTTTGTGCACGCGATAAAAAGAAAAAAATAATTCTATTTATCTTTTTGTTAAATTATTCCTATTATTTATTAATAATACATTATTTTCCTGTAAATTGCCATAAAAAAACAAAAAGTCTAAATCTTATGAAATATTTTTTTATTTTTTATATTTAAAATATTAAATAAATTAAATTTTTCATTGCATATACTTTCATTAACATTATAAATTTTAGGAAAAATGTAAAAAAAATCTCTTCTTTTGAAATTTTAAAAGAAGAGATTTCATTATTTTTGTATTAATTTTTTTATTCGTAAAAAATTATTTTTTTGTATTAATTAATTTTGCTATATCTTTTGCAAAATAAGTAATTATAATTGTAGCCCCAGCTCTTTTTATAGACATTACAGCTTCATATATAGCATCTTCACTTAATAGACCTTTTTTAACAGCTTCTTTTAACATAGAGTACTCTCCACTTACATTGTAAGCCGCTATTGGTAAGTCATAATTATCTTTAAATCTTCTTATTATATCTAAATAAGAAAGAGCAGGTTTAACCATTATTATGTCTGCACCTTCTGCAATATCTAAATCAGCTTCTATTATAGCTTCATTAGAATTTGCTGGATCCATTTGATATGTTTTTCTATCTCCAAATGCTGGTGCTGAGTTTGCAGCATCTCTAAATGGTCCATAGAATGCTGATGCATATTTTGCGCTATATGCCATTATTGCAACAGTTTCATAACCATTTTCATCTAATGCATTTCTAAGTGCTCCTATTCTTCCATCCATCATATCAGAAGGAGCTACCATATCTGCACCTGCTTTTGCATAACTAACAGCTATTTTTGATAAATATTCTAATGTTTTATCATTATCTACATATCCATCTTCTGTTAATATTCCACAATGTCCATGACTTGTATATTCACACATACAAACATCACATATTACATCCATTTGTGGCGCTATTTCTTTTATTTTTCTTATACCTTGTTGTAAAGCTCCGTTATCGTTATATGCTTCGCTACCACAACAGTCTTTTTTATTGTCATCAGGAACACCAAATAATATTACATGTTCTATTCCTAATTCAACTAATTCTTTAATTTCATCTTCTAACATATCTACAGAGAAGTGATAAACACCTTCCATAGAAGATATTTCTCTTTTTATATTTTCACCATCCACTATAAATAGAGGATAGATTAAATCTTCTTTTTCTAATTTTGTTTCTCTTACTAAATTTCTTAAAGCTTGTGTAGCTCTAAGTCTTCTTGGTCTTCTTAACATTTTGGCTCCTTTCATATTAATAGGTAGCTTATTCTGACATTGACTCTATCATACTTTCAATAGATGCATTTTCTGCTTGTTTATAAACTTCTAAATTATTATCTAAAATAGTTTTTGTAGTTATTCTGCCTATTGATATTATTTTAGTATTAAACAATTTATCTTTGTTTTCTTCTCCAATTAGATTGATAAAGTTTGTTACAGTTGATGAACTAGCAAATGTGATATAATCTAGATTGCCTTCTTCTAATGCTTTTATAGCTTCTTCTTTTTTGCTATCATCCATTACACTTTCATATGTTATAACTTCTGTTACATTAGATATTTCGTTTAGTTTTTCAACTAAGAATTTTCTAGCATTTTTAGCTCTAGGAATTAAAATCTTATCATCTTTTGTGACAATATCTTTTAACTCATCATACAAAGATTCTCCTACAGCATTTTTAGGCTGTATGTCTGGTTTAATTCCTCTTCTTTGGATAGCTTTTGATGTAGCTGCACCAATTGAGCAAACTTTTATATTTGCAAGTGCTCTACAGTCTAGCCCTAATTCATCTAATTTATCGAAGAATATATCTACTCCATTTTTGCTAGTTAAAACTAAATAAGTATAATCTTTAATATTTTTTATTTCATTTTCTAATTCTTTATTATCTTGAACTTTTTCAATTTTTATAGTTGGTATCTCAATAGGATTTCCTCCTAAATCCATTATTTGTTCTACTAATTTGCTATTTTGGCTTCTTGACCTAGTAACCATTATATTTTTGCCAAATAGAGGTTTATTTTCAAAGAAGTTTAACTTTTCTCTAAGGTTTACAACTGTTCCTACTACTATTAATGTTGGTGGTTTTACACCTTCTTTCATAGCAACTTCATAAGCATTTTCAAGCGTTGCTGTAACAACACTTTGATTGTAGCGTGTTGCCCAGCTGATAAATGCTACAGGTGTATCTTTAGCCATACCTTCTCTCATTAAATTTTCACTTATATTTTTTAAATTTGCTACACCCATTAAAAATACAAGTGTACCTCTCATATTAGCTAAGGCATTCCAATTTATATCAGGATTTTCTTTTCCATCTTTTCTAAGATGACCAGTTATAACATGGAATGATGATGCATTGTCTCTATGAGTTATTGGAATTCCAGCATAACAAAGCCCACCGATTGCTGAAGTTATTCCTGGAACAACCTCAAAATCAATTCCCTCTGCTTCAAGAAGTTCACCTTCTTCTCCACCTCTACCAAATACATATGGATCTCCACCTTTAAGTCTTGTTACTATTTTTCCTTCTAAGGCTTTATCAGCTATTATTCTATTTATTTGATCTTGAGGTACTAAATGGTCACTTGATGCTTTTCCAACATTTATAAACTCGCAGCCTTTTTTAGCTTCTTTTAAATAATTTATATTAGCAAGTCTGTCATAAACTATAACATCTGCTTTTCTTATGCATTCTAACCCTTTTAATGTTAATAGTTTATAATCGCCAGGTCCTGCCCCCACTAAGTAAACTTTCCCCTTCATTATTTTTCATACTCCTTTAATACACTTTTTGCTAATTCATATCCTATTTTTTGTGCATCAGCTAGAGTTCCTTCTTTAGATTGAATTACTATTTTCTTTCCGTCTCCATCTCCATAAAGTCCAGTCAGAGTAATTTTTTCTCCATCTACTTCACAATAAGCTCCCATAGGTATATGACAACTTCCATTAACACCTATTAAGAAACCTCTTTCTGCATCTATTTGTACTTTTGTAATATTATCTTTTATAGAATCTATTATTTTTTCAGTCTCTTTATCATCTTCTCTAATTTCAAGAGCTAATATTCCTTGTGCAGGAGCAGGTAACATAATATCTGTCGGTATATAATAATCTATTTTTTCTTCTAATCCAGCTCTTCTCAGTCCTGATGCTGCTAATACTACACCATCAAGATTTTCTATTTCTATTTTCTTTATTCTTGTCTCGATATTACCTCTTATAGGTACAATTTCTAAATCTGGTCTATGTTTTAATAATTGATATTTTCTTCTTTTACTTCCAGTTCCTATTTTTGCACCTTGAGGTAAATCTTCTAAAGTTTTATAACCTTCTCTAAAAATAAGAGCATCTCTAGGGTCTTCTCTTCTTGGAGAATGTGCAAATTTAAGTCCTTCTGGAAGATATGATGGCATATCCTTCATACTATGAACTGCCATATCTATTTCTTTATCTAAAAGACTTTTTTCGATTTCTTTTACGAATAATCCCTTATCACCTATTTTATCTAGTGGTAAGTCTTTTATTAAGTCGCCCTTTGTTTTTATAATTTTTATCTCAAACTCTATATTTGGGTTATTCTTTTTTAATTGTTCTACAACCCAATTTGTTTGAACAAGGGCTAAATTACTACCTCTAGTTCCTACTACTAATTTCATATTTATCTCCTTAAATGTTTTAAGATTATTTTCTTTTATTGTTTCTATTAACTAATATTGTAGAAAAATATGATATTTTTTCTTGTAGATGAACATCTCTTAAATCTTTATAAACTACTTCTCTTTCTTGAGATGAGTTACTTACTAAAATAGCACTATCTATTAAATCGTATTTTTCTAATTTTTGAACGATTTCTTTAAAGTTCTTATATACTTTCATAAGAACAAAACAATCATATGTTTGTAATGCTGCATCTATTTTCTCTTCTTCCATAGTACATGGTATAACCATAAGTGGATCTGTATCCATTACTAATGGGAAGTTTTGATTTGATGCTATATTTGAGAAAGATGATATACCCGGTATAGTTTCAACTTCTATCTCGTCCATTAATCTTTCCATAATATATACATAAGTACTGTATATCATAGGATCTCCTAAAGTTATAAATCCTACTTCTTTCCCTGCTTTTACATCAGCTTTTATTTCAGCTGCTATAGCATCCCATGATGCCATTTTTTCTACACTATCATTGTTCATTGGGAAATGTCTTTGTTTTATTTCAACAGTATCTGGTACATATTCCTTTACTATTGATAATGCTAAACTATCTCCACCTTTTTTTGGTTCTGGTGTATATAATATATCTAACATTTTTATTGTATTTACTGCTTTTATTGTTACTAATGTACTATCTCCTGGTCCAGTTCCTATTCCATAAAATTTTGCCATTTATATTTCCTCCATCTAGCCTCGTACGTTAATTTATGCTAACTCTTTTTCTAATTCTTTTGCGCAATCTAATGCATGGTTAACAAATTTATCTTGGATTGCTGGGTATTCCCCTAAACCTTGTAAATGCACCTTTACATTAAATCCTTCTTTTTCTAATATAGATTTCCATGAATCTTCTTCATCACTTGCCATATCATTAGTAGCATGGTCTCCCGCAACTAACATGAAAGGTAATACATCAACAGTTTTTATGTTATCTGCTTTTAATTTTTTAACTACTTGCTCTATTTCAGGATATCCTTCAACTGTTCCTATATATACATTCATATCATTGTCTCTAAACATATATTCTAAAGCTGGATAAGCTGCATGACTTTCGTGTGTAGTTCCGTGTCCCATAAATACAACTGCTTCATCTGGTTTAATTATTTCTAGTTGTTTTCTTACAGCTTCAACTGTTTCTTTATAGTCTTCTATTGAAGTTAAAAGAGGTCTACCTAAAGCTATTTTTTTGAATTTAGGTTTAAAACTTTCAACTTGTTCTTTTAATTTGTTGTATTCTTCACCACATATTATGTGTAATGTTTGAACTACTACTTCTTCATATCCTGCATCTGCTAATTTTTGTAGAGCCTCTACTGGATTATCAATAAGCATGTTATCTCTCTTTTTTAATTTTCTAATTATCATATTTGAAGTAAATGCTCTATAAAAATCATATCCTTTAAGATTCTCACTTATCTTTTGTTCACATGCTTCTATTGTCTTCTTTCTAGTTTCATGATAGCTTGTACCAAAACTTACTACTAATACTGCTTTTTTCATCTTTAATTTCTCCTTAATATTTAAATACTCCTCCAATTTAAAAATAAAAATAACCCATAAAACTATACTATTTTTTCTATATCTTCAATTCTATTTATTACTTTTGGGTAGTCAATTTGTTTTCTAGTTATGATTACCGCTGGTATATTTAAAGCTTTGCATGCATTAATTTTTTCTAAAAATCCTCCTGCAACTCCACTTTCTTTAGTAATTAATAAATCTATGTCATATTGTCTATAAGCAGCTATATTAATTTCTTCAGTAAAAGGACCCTTCATAGCGATTATGTTATCTGCATTAAGTCCTAATTCTTCACAACTTTTTAGGACATCACTTGTAGGCAATACGCGCGCAATTAGTTTTTTTCCCTTTATAAGTTCTATATATTTATCTAAATTTTTACTACCTGTTCCAATAAATATGTTATTTCCTTTTTCATTTGCAATTTCACATGCTTGTTCTATATCTTCAACAACATATATATCGTCATAATCTATTTGTTTTATAAGAGATTCTCTTTCAAATCTCACATAATCTGTATTTGATATCTTTGAACATTCAATTGCATTGCTAGATACAATTGTTGCATAAGGATGTGTTGCATCTATTATTTGAGTTATGTTCTTTTCTTTTATTAAAGATACCATATCTTCTATTGTCAATTTTCCTAAGAATACATTCTCTGTAGCTTTTTTGGCAATATCCCTCCCATATTCTGTTGTAACTGAAACCATATATGGTAAGTTCATTTCGTTTAATTTATTGCAAATACCTATACTATCGGATGTTCCACCTAATACTAAAATCATGATATGTATCCTTTCCTTTATGCTTAATAATTTCTTTTTATAATACTAGTTATACTGTATATCCTCTTGGTGTTATCATTAAATCATCGTGGATATATGTTGATTTGTTTCCTATTATAACCATAGTAGTCATGTCAACTCTTTCAAAATCCATTGTATCGAAAGTACATATGAATTTTTCTTCATCTGCTCTTCCTACATCTTTTACTATTCCAACAGGAGTTGAACCATCTTTAAATTCACTCATTATTTTAAATGCTGTTGCTAAGTGTTCGCTTCTTCCTTTACTTCTTGGGTTATATAAACATATTACAAAATCAGCTTCTGCCGCTAATCTTAATCTTTTTTCTATAACTTCCCATGGAGTCATTAAATCACTTAAACTTATATGGCAAAAATCATGCATTATAGGTGCTCCTAATACTGCAGCTGCTCCTATACTTGCAGTAACTCCTGGTACTACTTTAACTGGTATATCTACGCCTTGTTTTGTTACTAACTCAAGTATTAGACCTGCCATTCCATATATTCCAGAATCTCCACTACTTATAACAGCTACTTTTTTACCTGTCTTAGCAATTTCGATAGCTTCTTGGCATCTATCTACTTCTTTTCTCATTCCATTTTGAACTACTTCTTTATCTTGTATAAATTCTTCAACTAATTTTATATATGTTTTGTAACCTACGATTACTTCAGCCTCTTCCATTGCTGCTATTGCTTCTTGTGTCATTAAGTCTCTGCATCCAGGACCTATTCCTATAACGTATATCATTTATTCACTCTCCCTGCCGAAAATGTTATTCCAGTGTATTTTTGTTTTTCAATAATTAAATTTCCATCACTAAGTAAATGTGCACATGGTTCAGCTACAGAATATACTCCTACATTCTTTTTGACCCATTCCGATTTTCCATATAGATGATCTATTTGTGATATTTCTTTTACGGTAAATGTTTCAAAAGGCACATTTAAATAGTTTGCTAAATCTATAATTGCTTTTTCATCTTTTTTTATTTCTATACTACCTATTTTCTTTATAGAATTTATATCTATATTGTTAATTCTTGAAAACTCATGTAGCGATTCTTTCATATGTTGGCTATCAGTATTTTTCTTACATCCAACTCCTAATACAATGTCTTTTGGAACTAATTTTATTATTTTGTCGCTTTTGAAATCTAGTTTTTGCTTATTAGTTACTACGACTATTGTCTCTATATTTTCTAAATCTTTATTATTGTTGTTATGGATATTTAACATATCTTCATATGTTAAAAGTGTAAAACCTCTTGTATCTATGTGATAGTCTCCATCTATAAATAAACCTACGGGCTTGTTGTTAACTATCATAGAATTCACCTTCAATACATTATCTCTGAAGTTTTCTATATATCCATTTATACTTTTTGCTATCATATCTAATGAAGATTTATTGTTTATATCTGTTGCAGTTGTTATAACTGGATTTGCATTTATTAAATGGCTTATATATAAAGTCATTTCATTTGCTCCTCCCATATGTCCACTCAATAAACTTATCACATTAGTCCCTTTTTCATCAGTCACTAATATTGCTGGGTCTTTAAATTTGCTTTGTATTAATGGAGCGATTGTCCTCACTACTATTCCAGTAGCCATAATAAATATAATATATCTATATTTGTTAAATATCGTAGGTATAAAGTTGCTTAATTTTTCTTTTATCCTAACTATATTTTCAATACTTTTATATTGAGTATTTATTTTAGCATTATCATCGTTACTTATGTTACAAACCTCTTGTAACTCTGTAGATTTTTCTCTTTTTACAAAATAAATATCACCTTCATGTAATTTATTTTGCATTTCTAATGCTAACTTTTTTCCATTCTCAGTAATACATATAATAGCAATTTTATTATTTTCTGTATTCATGTTTGAAGTCCTTATCATATAATTTTGAATTATTATATGTAGTACCTAAGAATTCCCCTACCATTATTAATGCTGTTTTCTTTATGTCGTTTTCTTTTACTTTAGCTGCTATATCTTCTAAAGTCCCTTTTACTACTTTTTCATCTGGCCAAGTAGCTTTATATACTACTGCTATTGGAGTAGTTTTTGGATATCCACCAGCTATTAATTTTTCTACTACTTTTTCAATTTCTTGAACAGATAAGAATATTACCATTGAAGTTTGGTGTTTAGCAAAAGATTCTATAGATTCTTTTGGTGGAACTGGAGTTCTTCCTTCCATTCTAGTTATAACAACACTTTGAGATACTTCTGGAACTGTATATTCAACTCCTAGTGCTGATGATGCACCTAAGAATGAACTTACACCTGGTGTGCAGTCATAATCTATATTTAATTTTGCTAAATCTTCAACTTGTTCTCTTATTGAACCATATATAGAGAAATCTCCTGTTTGTAATCTTACAACTGATTTTCCTTCTCTAATTCCTCTTTCCATAACTTCTATGATTTCTTGTAAATTCATATATGCACTATCATGTATTTCACAACTTTCTTTACAATATTCAAGAAGTGCTGGGTTTACTAATGAACCTGCGTATATTACAACATCAGCATTACTTAGTAATTTATATCCTTTTAATGTTATTAATTCTTTATCCCCAGGACCTGCCCCTACAAAATGTACTTTATTAATGTTAGTATTCATTATCTTCTTCTACTCCTTTTTCGCATGAAATTATATATATTGGATTGTGAGGTTTAAAATATTCCCCTGTTCCTAACTTTTCAAGTTTTGCAACATTTAAAACTGTAACATCAATATTTTTAAACCCTTTTTCTTTTACTAATCTCAACATTTCATAAAATGTATCTATTATTATAAAGTTTGCTACAAGTCTTCCTCCATCAACTAGTAAGTCTTTAGACCAATCTATAATTTCTTCTAATTTTTTACCAGTTCCACCAAGGAAAATTGCATCTGCTTTTATATCTTTATCTAATTCTACAGGTGCATAAGCTTTTATTATTTCTACATTATCTAAATTGAACTTTTCTTTATTTTGTTTTACTAAATCAATTGCATCATCATTACGTTCAATAGCTATAACTTTTAAATTTGGATAGCTATATCCTGCTTCAATTGATACACTTCCTGTTCCTGCACCTACATCAATAAAAGTTTTTGCATTTAATAACTCTAGTTTATTTAGAGAAATAGCTCTAACTTCTTCTTTTGTTATAGGAACTTTTCCTGTTATAAAATCTTTATTCTTCATCTAATATCACCACTACATTCATATCAAATTTATCAACTGCTAATATAGCTTCTGGTTTTCCTATTGTTATCTTCTCATTTTCATAAGATAGATTTTCTCCTACAACAACAGTTTTTTTCAGATTTCTTTTTTGTATTTCTCTACTTATCTCATGTGGTCCAATTTTACTATCAGTAACCATACATACCTTTTTATGAGAAAGTATATAATCAAAATCTGGCACTTTCCCATGACTACTTGTAATATAAACATCATTCATATCTACAAATATTCTTGAGAATATGTATTGAAGGGAGCTTATCCCTGAAACTATATTTAGATGTTTGTGTTCTATGTTATTTGAAAGGTATTTTCCAATCCCATATATAGATGGATCTCCAGATGCTATAACAGAAATATTTTTATCTAAGTTATTTTGTATATATTCTAGAATTTCTTTTAGATTAGTAGATAAAACTACCTTTTCACCTTTAAAATCTTTTATTGATTCTAGATTTCTTCTTCCACCAATCACTACATCTGATGAGTAAATAATTTTCTCACCCAATTTAGTAATATAACCTGTGTTACCAGGACCCAAACCTATAATATTTATCATTTGAATACCTCCACTATAGACTCTGCATTATCAGATTTTGCTATATATGATTTGTCCATTCTAAACATATACACACCTACTTCTATATCATCATCACCTAAATGTTGTTTTACTCTATCTCTGCATTTATTACATAAGACTTCATAAACACCTGTATATTCACTATCATCTATTATTTCTACTGCACCCTCAGCTGTCACACATTTATCTATTTCTTGTAAAAATTCTAGTGGCGCTCCCATAAGTGCCAAGTTAGCAATCATAATTTCATTTCTAGCATCAGCGACTTTGCTATGCGTGTGGAATATGCCGGCAGCTATCTTTATAAATTTACCAATATGTCCTGCCATAAGTATTTTTTTATATCCCATACGCTTGGCTTCCATAAGCATATAGCCTACAAAATTACTCATTCTAACTACATATTTTTCATCCAAACCAAGTTCATTTTTTATAAACTCTTCACCGTGGTTTCCTGGGACTAAGATGATTTGGTCAATTCCTTGTGCTCTTTTCATTTCAAGCTCAATAGATAATGATTTTTTCCATCCTTCATCACTCATAGGTTCTACTATTCCAGAAGTACCTAAGATAGATATTCCTCCAACTATACCAAGTCTAGGATTAAATGTTTTTTTAGCAATTTCAACACCTTCTGGCGCAGATATAGTAATTTTTAGTGTTTTTGATTTATCTATATATGTGTTTAAATCTGTTCCTAATACTTTGTGGATTTCGGTTTTAATCATATTCATTGGAACTGGATTGATTGCAGATTTTCCAACCTCTACTTTCAGTCCTTTTTTTGTTACTGTTCCTACTCCTATGCCACCTGTTACATAAATATCTTCTTCCTCATTAATTCTATCAATTATTTCTGCTTTTGCAAAAATGTCCATTTTATGAGTTGCATCGATATCATCTCCACCATCTTTTTGAATAGAACAAATCGCATATTTTTTATTTATTTCTATATTTTCAGGCTTTAAAGTAAGATAAATTCCCTTGGGCGTATCTATATTAACTGACTCCAGTTTTTTTTGAGTAATTAACATATATGTTGCTGCTTTAGAGGCTGCTGCTGCACAAGATCCTGTAGTATATCCTCTTCTATATTTTTTGCCGTCTATATATACATACTCTTCCATAACTCTACCTACATTGCATATAGTATTGCATTAACTATCGCAGCAGCTATATTGCTACCACCTTTTCTACCTTGTGCCACTATATGAGGTATTTCTGTTTGTTCTAATTCATATTTTGACTCAGCAGCACCAACAAATCCAACTGGTACACCTACTACTGCATCTACATTACAACCTGATTTTTGCATTTCCATAACTTTATATAAAGCTGTTGGGGCATTTCCAAGAACAAATATCTTTCTTCCTGTATCTTGCATAGCTAATTCAACTGCTGCCATAGAACGAGTTATACCTTTTTCTTTTGCTAGCTCTCTTGTTTTTTCATCTGCAACTAAACATTTATACTCACATCCTAGTGCATTTAATCTAGTTTTATTGATTCCACTTAAAGCCATATTTGTATCTGTGTATATTGTGCATTTATTATTTAATGCATCTATTATATTTTCTACAGCAGTTTCTGATATTTTTAATATGTCTAAGTATTCAAAATCTGCACTTGTGTGTATGCAACGTTTTATAATTTTTTCTTCTATTTCATTTTTAAATTTATATCCTGGTCTTATATCATCGATTATCCCTTGAATTATTTCAAAACTTCTTACTTCTATCATTTTTGGGTCTTTAATATATTCCATTCTTCTTCCTCCCTGGATTGTCCATCAATAATGTCTGATGTATATATTTTTTTATAGTGTCGAGATATTTCACTATCTCTTAAATATTGTATTATTCTTTTATCATCCATTTCTTTATACATTAGAACTCCAATAACAGTTCCGCTATGGGCAATATTTACCCCATAACACCCAAATTTATCAGAAATTTCTATAATCTCTTTTAAAAATGGTTTTTTGTGTATATTTTCATTTGCCAAACCACTATATGTGCATGCTCTTCCAATTAAATTAAGATCGTTTTTTAATAGACCTTCATCTAATAAATCAAAAGATGTTTTTATTATTTCTTTATTTTGCATCTTATAAGATTTGTAATCTGGCATAGTTCTAATTAGTTTTGTATTTAAAATATCATCAGGCTCTAATATAACTACCTTTGTATCATTTATTCCACCTAGATATTTTTTTACATCTGCTGTAAGTGGATTAAATATACTATGTTGATTGAGTAGTAGAGAATCAGTCGCTTCTATTTTTACGGCTAATTTGGAGATTTCCTCTCCGGTTAAGGTTTTATTCAACATAGATAATGTAGCTTTTATTGTAGCTCCAATATCAGCGGTAGAACTAGCCATTCCCTTTCCAATAGGTATCTGACTTTTTATATTGAGCGATATATTTTTTGTATCTTCTATAGGTATATTAAATTTTTCAAAGACAAGCTCCATAGCTCGCCTTGATTTACTAGGGCCTTTGTTGATTATGTCTTTGCTTTCTTCTAAAGTTGCCACTGAAAATAAATTAATTGCATATGATGATAAATATTCTTCATTGTCTAAAATACCTTGTACAAATTCTCCACAAGATGCTGGACATACTCCATAAAACTTCATATTATTATCCTAATATTTTGTTTAATGATTCGATTAAGATTTTATTATCTTTGTGACTTTTTATTGCCACTCTAACATAATTTTTATCTAATCCAATAAAGTTTGAGGCATCTCTTATAAGAATATTGTATTTTTCAAAAAGCTCTAATTTTAATAAATTAGCTTCGTAATCTCTTAATTTTATAAGAATGAAGTTTGTATCTGTATCATAAACTTTTAATCGAGATATTTTTCTCAATTCTTCTAACATAAACTTTCTTTCGCTTATATAATAATCTTTGCTGTTTTTTATATATTCTTTATCTTTAAATAAATAATTAGATAAATTTTCAGCAAAAGAATTTATAGTCCAAGGTTCTTTGTAGTGATATATAGTTTCTATTATTTCTTCATTGCTAGTTACGCCATATCCTAATCTAAGTCCTGGCATCCCAAAGAATTTAGTTACTGCTTTTAATATAAATAGGTTTTTTGTTTCTTTTACTCTATTTACTAAGCTATATTGTTCTTCATTTTCTACAAATTCCATAAAAGTTTCATCTACAATTAAAAGTTTATTATTTTCAATCATCAAATCTAATAATCTATTTAAATCTTTAACTTTTCCATTTGGATTATTAGGATTACAAACAAACAAACTATCAAATTTTTCTATATTTTGTTGTATTTCATCTAAATCAATGCTAAAGTTATCTTCCTCTTTTAAATGAAAGTTTATTACTTCTAAATCATTTAATTTAGCCCCTCTACCATACTCTGAAAAAGTAGGGTTTAATATTGCTATTCTCTTTTTTATACTTTTCATAAGAAGATATATAATTTCTGTTGCTCCATTACCTGGAATTATATTTTTACTATCTATATTTATATAATCAGAAATGTTTTCTCTTAAATTTGTATAGTTTATATCTGGATAGCTTCTACTTTTTTCTAACCCTTCCAAAACATATTTTCCTAGATTGGAAATTATATGTGGATTTACATTTGAACTAAAATCAATTATATTTTCTTCGTTTTTTCCAAACTGTTTAGCCATATTATTGACATTAGCCCCATGGCCTAAATCCTTCATATGTATCCTCCTTATAATCATTAATTACATGAAAATACAATATATTATCACGTAAAATAATGTGAATACTAGCATAGAAGTTAAAGAAGTTGCGTATAAAATTTTGTTTGTTCTTGCTATATCTTGAACTTCTATTTCTCTAGTTTTATCTCCAATAGTCGGCTTATATACTGTTTCTCCAAAATAAACATTTGTACCACCTAATTGGATTCCTAATGCACCTGCAACTGCACCTTCTGAAAATGCACAGTTTGGGCTTTTATGATTTTTTCTATCTCTTATTGCTATTTTGAAACAATTTTTATAATCATTTCTCAAGAAAAAGTTTCCTATTGTAAATAATATAACTGATATTCTCGATGGAATATAATTAGCTATATCATCAATTTTTGCCGAAGCAAAACCAATATGAAGATATTTTTCATTTTTATATCCTACTGTTGAATCTAAAGTATTAATTGCTTTATAAGTCATTGCAAGTGGGGCTGCAAGTGATATTCCACCAACAGTTAATCCTGCACCAATAAAAGCATAAACTAACGGTGAAATTAAACCATCAACAGTATTTTCTGCAACTGTCTCTACTGTTGCTCTTATTATTTCTTTTTCACTTAAATTTTCAGTATCTCTACCTACTATATAAGATAGTTGAATCCTTGATTTTTCTATATTTCCTGTCTTTAATACTTCATAGATCTTTTTTGCTTCATCTTTTAAGCATTTTGTAGCTAATGTTGTATAAATCACAACTGAATTAATTATAACATAAATTACCATGTTAAAACTTACCAGTTTAATAATTATGTAAGTTATTAAAAAAGTTATTCCTACAGTTATAAACCATAGAAAAAATCCACCTATTTTTAATCCTTTATCACTTTTTGCTACTTTTCTTATAAAGTTTTCTACGACCTTTATTAATTTTCCTATATATTTAACTGGATGAGGAAATGAATAAGGGTCACCTACAATCAAGTCAGTAATATATCCTAAATATAATGATAGTATATTCATCTTATTTATTTCCTTTTTCTAAAAAGTTTGCTATACAATCTAAGTTGTTATAAAAATGAGTATGTAAATAAGTTGCTAAGGTATTTCCACTACTATACCCTCCATCCCATCTATCTATGACTACTCCATTTCTTTCTTTTGTCATTTCGTATGCACAAGGCTCCTCACTATCAAATATTGAATGATGGAACTCATGCCCTTTTATTACTTGTCCCTTTTTAGCTAAAACAGTATCTTCTTTTGCTTTACCATTACAATATCCAAATCGTTTCAATGATGATGTCATTTTGCTCGTTCCTTTAAATATGCCGACCATATCGAACAACTCTTTATTTTGATTTTCTAGTTTTTCGCCTAAATACATAAGACCGCCACATTCTGCATATATAGGTATATTATTTTTATGAGCATCTAATATTGATTCTCTCATTGATTTATTGTCATGTAATTCTTTTGAGAATATTTCTGGGAAACCTCCTCCTATATAAATATAATCAGCTTTTGGAACTTTCTCATCATGCATCGGACTAAAATATTTTATTTCTAATCCTAGCTTCTCTAATAATTCTATATTTTCTCTATAGTAGAAATTAAATGCTTTATCAAATGCTATAGCTATAGATTTATTTTCTACTTTATGTTCTTTTATAAATTTATCTAAATCAAAATTGCTATCTATGTCTTGTGTTTCTGATATTTCTAATATTCTATCAATATCTATATATTTTTCGATTTCATCTGCTAAGTTATCAAATTTTTGCTTTAAAGAGTCCATTTCTACACTTGGGACAAGACCTAAATGTCTAGACTCTAGTGAAAATTCTTTATTTGGTGGAAAATATCCTAAAACTTCTATGCCTGTGTATTTTTCGATAGCACTTTTTAAAGTATTGTAATGACTTTCACTTTTTACATTATTAGTTATAACACCTTTTATATTTACATCAGTATCTAGCATTTTATATCCTAAAACCATAGCTGCAGAAGATGCGGCCATAGCTTTTGCATTTATGACTAATATAACTGGTGCTTTTAACATTTTTGATGTATATGAACTTGTGCAATCATTTAAATCTATTCCATATCCATCATATAATCCCATTACGCCTTCTACTACTGCTATATCAGCATCTTTAGATGCTTCTTTTACTATATACTTTATTTTTTCATCTTCAAGCATATAGGAATCTAAATTTCTAGAATATCTTCCTGTTATAAAAGTATGATAAGAAGGATCTATATAATCTGGTCCAACTTTAAATGGTTGTACCTGTAGTTTTCTTTTTGTAAGTGCTTGCATTATACCTAATGAAATAGTTGTCTTTCCGACACCACTATTTGTCCCTGCAATTAATATTTTCTTCATCTCTACCACCTATTGTCCTTTACTTTCTTCGTGCTCTTGCATTATTTGATATATTTTTTCTATATCAAGATGTTCTCTTAAGAAGTCTGCTAATCTGTCGTATTCTTTATCCTTAAATTCTTTAAATGATTTAACTTTACTGTCTATTTTATCTAGACCTTTCATTTCTCTTATGTTGTTTAATATAGTTCTAGTAAAATCTATATCATCAAATATTCCATGAAGATATGTTCCGAAAACATTGCACTCTGAGTTTACACTTCCTTCTGTGTAATTAACTTTTTCATCTAATTTTTGTGTAATTGTGCATAGATTTTTTATTTCATTACCTCTATTGGTAACGCCCATATGTATTTCATATCCTTTAACTTTTTTACCTTCTAAATTATTTAAATATCCACTTAAATCTTTATCTATTATTGCCTTAACTTGAGTTGTTATCTTTTCTAGTTCAAAAGTTGTTTCAGTATCTAGAAGACCTATCCCTTCAACTTCCTCTAGATCACTTTCGACATGATATGGGTCTCTTAATTTTTTACCTAGCATTTGATATCCACCACAAATACCTATAACTAATTTTCCTCTTCTATGTAATTCCTTTATTTGTTCTTCAAGACCATTATTTCTTAAAAACATTAAATCATCTATTGTACTTTTAGTACCTGGAATAATTACTATATCAGGATTTCCTAGAGATTCTCCATAATCTACATATCTAATACTTACATCTTCTTGAGTTTCAAATATATTAAAATCTGTAAAATTAGACATATGTGGCGTTCTAACAATTTCTATATGTATATCATTTCTCGCCATTTGCTTTTTAAATCTCGTAGTTACACTATCCTCATCTTCTATTTTTATATCACAATAAGGTACAACACCTAATACAGGTACATTTATTATTTCTTCTAACATTTTTACTCCGGAATCTAAAAGCTCTTTTCTACCTCTAAATTTATTTATTATTACCCCTTTTACTCTCTTTCTATCTTCTTCGCTTAATAAAAGCATTGTTCCAGCAAGTGATGCAAAAACGCCACCTCTATCAATATCACCAACTAATATTACTGGTGCATCTGCTATTCTTGCCATTCCCATATTGGAAATATCTCTTTCCATTAAGTTTATTTCTGCTGCACTTCCTGCACCTTCCATAACAACTATATTGTAGTTTTCTTCAAATTCTTTAAATATATCTCTCAATACATCCATTAACTCTAACTTATATTCATGGTATTGTAGAGAAGTCATATCTCCAACTACCTTTCCTCTTACTATAACTTGGCTTTTATTGTTGCCACATGGTTTAAGTAATATTGGGTTCATATCTGCTATTGGTTCTAATCCAC
Source organism: uncultured Intestinibacter sp. (assembly GCF_902468165.1). Classification (NCBI taxonomy): domain Bacteria; kingdom Bacillati; phylum Bacillota; class Clostridia; order Peptostreptococcales; family Peptostreptococcaceae; genus Intestinibacter; species uncultured Intestinibacter sp. The sequence continues at coordinate 6,770 of NZ_CABQXJ010000009.1, read as the reverse complement.
ATGCTTCTGCTTGTGAAACTTGGGCCCTTCCCATCTCTAGTCCTTCCTTTGTTATAAATGAATTAAGGGCCATATTTTGAGATTTAAAAGGAATTACAGTATATCCATCTTGTTTAAATATTCTACCTAAACCTGTAACTATTGTACTTTTCCCAACATTGGATGCAGTTCCTTGAAACATTATTTTCTTACTCATAGCCTCTTCCCCTTCTATTATTTGTAGCGCTATATATTAACTAAAATAAATCTATATTTATCGTATATATATTTAGAAAACTAACAAAAAAATCCTAATAACGAGATTAGGATTTTTTGTATTTATAAAAAAATCTTCACCCCGAGATTTTAACTCTAATAAATTAATTAATCCAGGTATCCTGACTTAACATCATCCTACTCCTACACCTTCCCATTTTCTCAAACAGTGGTTTCTATAGTTTCATCCGTTTCACAGTAGCGGGGGCTGTAAAGGCTTTTACCTTTTTCCCTGAGAAAAATTAATCTAATATTCTATTTTAAAAAACTTGTTTCATTTAACTTATTAATAACAGCAAATCCATTATCAATTTCAACAATACTTATAGATGCATTGTCGATTTTAAAATTCCAATGGTATTCAAAACTATTTGAAATTAAATATGTTAAAATATTTCTAATTGTCCCTGCATGAGCACATATTAAGATTGTCTCATCTTCATCAGACTCATCTAAAATAAATTGTGTTTCTTTTGATACTCTTTCAAAACAATCAACCAAGCTTTCTCCATTTGGATATGTATATTCATATCCTTCTTCTATCATTTTGTTAAATTCATCAGGATAATCTTTTTGAATTTCTTTGAAGTCTTTTCCTTCAAAATCTCCAAAGTTAATTTCTTGTAAATCCTTACTCTGTTGTATTTCTATTGAATTTATTTTAGCTAAATATTTTGCAGTCTCTTTAGTTCTACTTGACGTCGTAGTATATATCTTATCAATTTTTTCATCACTTAAAAAGCCTGTTATTTTTTCTATTTGTATCTTTCCTTCTTCACTTACTTTACTATCTATATGACCAGAGAGTTTCGCAAGTTTATTATCTTCTGTAAGTACATGACGTACTAAAATTAATTTTTTCATTTTCTTCTCCTTACAATGCTAAATTACTGAAATTAGCATATAAGTATATATTAAGAAAAATACTTCTCCAAGTTCTATCGTGCAACCTAGTATATCTCCAGTTACACCATCAATCTTTTTATATATATGTTTTTTAAACAATAATGCAAATACTATTATAAATATAATAGAACTTAAAACTTTTATAATTGTCGCAATAGGTTGTAAGAAAATAAATTTTCCAAATAATATAATTAATATAGAAGAATATACTATACCTGTTATAAGCATTCCCATAGTACATTTTCCTATAAATAAATTACCCATACCTTTTGCTCTTGGAGTTACTGTTTTGTAAGTCATTATCATAACTCCAATTCGCCCTATAACCGGCATAAAAATAACTAGCCATAACAAGTTATTTTGTACTAAGCTATTGATAAATCCTATTTTTAGTAGTATTAAAAACATTATTGCAAGAAGTGAATTTGTTCCTAATCTGGAATCTTTCATTATTTCTAAAATTCGTTCTTTGTCTCTATTACTGTATATTGCATCAAATGTATCACCTAATCCATCTATATGAAGGCCTCCTGTTGTTAAAACTTCTATAAGAGTTATAACTATAGCACTTATAAATGGATCAAATATTGTCAACGAAAGCCAACCAAAAATATATGTTATTATACCGATTACAAATCCTACTAATGGAAAATATACTATTGATTTATGGAATTCTTCATCAAATCCTGTTTCTATCCTAATTGGAATTCTCGTCATAAATTGTAGTATTGAAATAAATCTATTCATATCTCTCTACCCCTTTATTTTTGTAGGAATTCCGCATACAACAAAATAAACTTCATCACTTAGTTTTCCTAGCATTTGATTTATTCTGCCTACAAAATCACAGTAAACTCTACCTAATTTATAACCTGGAACTACTCCTAGTCCAATTTCATTTGTAACCATAACGAAATATAAATCAGTTTTTTTAACTTCTTCCATCAATTTTTTAATTTGGTCTTGTATATAAGCTTCTAACTCATTTATTTCTTCTTCGCTTGCATTATCTATGTCTATTCCATCAGTAAACATTAAATTATTTACTAATAAAGTGATGCAATCTAGTATAACTGTTTGATGTTTTTCACTTATATCTTTTATTATTTTATAAATATCTTTATAAATTTCGTATGTTTTCCACTCTTTTGGTCTACTTGCTTGATGCTTTCTAACTCTTTCTTTCATTTCATCATCAAAAGCGACTGATGTTGCAATATAAGCAGTACTATTATTTTGGTTTTTACATAGTGATTCTGCAAATCCACTTTTTCCAGAGCGTGCACCACCTGTAACTAAAATAACTTTGCTCATAGTTTTCTCCTTAATGTTTTATTACATACCCATATCAACTTCATCGAAAGTTAGCATATTTTTATAAACATAGTTTGCAGCTTCTATCATATTGAATGCTAAAGCAGCCCCACTACCTTCTCCTAATCTCATATCCATTTTTAAGAATGGATCTAATCCTAATAATTCTAAAGCTTTCTTAGCTCCTGGTTCTGCTGAATAGTGTGATGCTATCATATAATCTTTACATCTTGGGTTTATATTTACTGCTATTAAAGCTGCTGCATAAGATATAAATCCATCTAAAACAACTGGTACTCTATTTGCACTACATCCTAATATAACACCAGCCATAGAACCTATTTCAAATCCACCAACTTTTTGTAATATATCTATTCCATCTGTTGGATTTGGTTGGTTTATTTCTATAGCAGTTCTTATTACTTGTGCTTTATGTGCTAATAGTTCTTTTTTAAGACCTGCACCCATTCCTGTTACTTCTTGTGGGTCACATCCTGCAATTACAGATATTATTGCAGCAGATGGTGTTGTATTTGCTATTCCCATCTCACCTATACCTATAACTTTATAATCTTCTTGTATGTATTTTTCAGACATCTCTATCCCAATTTCTATTGCTCTTATAGCTTCTTGTCTTGTCATTGCAGGACCTTTTGCCATATTAGATGTACTTTTTCTTATTTTACAATCGATTACACCTTCAATTGGCTCATCGCAGTTAATCCCTACATCTACTAATTGAACATCTGAACCTACAAATTTAGAGATTGTTCCTACACCATTAATTTTCTTTGGAAAATTCATAGATTGTAAAAGTGTTATATTTTGATTATTTGGAGCTACTCCTTCTTCATATACACCATGATCACATGCAAAAGATAAAACTATCTTTTTTGTAGTATCAAAATACTTGCTTCCGTATATACCAGCTAATTGTATACTTATCTCTTCTAATTTTCCTAAACTTCCTTGTGGTTTTATTAACCTATCTTGCCTAGCTTGTGCTTGTTCCATAAAACGAGTATCTAATGGGTAAATATTTTTACATATACTCTCGATTAAACTCATTGTATGCCTCCCTCTGATTTTGAATTAGATATTGTCAAAAAATAAATAAAATTAATCCTAGCCATAAAGGCTAGGTTTAATTTTATTAAAAATATATCTATTATAAATTATATTAACTAATTTCTAAAGTTTCTACTAATTTCGTTAGATTTTTATAATTTAATTTGTATTTTTTTGCCAATTTTTATATTTTTATAATAAAAGTTAGATTTTATTTATAAATTATGGCATGCTTTTAATGCTTCATAGTTGCATTTTATTGTATATTCTATATCCTCATCTGTATGAGCATAAGATAAGAACATTGCTTCATACTGACTTGGAGCAATTAATATTCCTCTGTCTAACATTTCTTTGAAATATTGATTAAATTTATCTATATCTGATTTAGTTGCATCATCAAAGTTTTGAACTGGTCCTGATGTAAAGAATAAACAAACTAATGACCCTGCTCTATTTACAGTATAATCTAATCCTAATTTTTTAAGATTCTCTTGTATTCCTTCTTGTAGCATTTTACCTTTTCTGTCTAATTCAGAATAAATATCTTTATGGTCTCTTAATGTTTCAAGGTTTTTCTTTCCTAAGAACATTGCAAGAGGATTTCCTGATAATGTACCAGCTTGATAAACAGGTCCTACTGGAGATACACATGCCATTATTTCTTTTTTCGCTCCATATGCTCCAACTGGCATACCTGCACCAATTATCTTACCAAAGCAAACCATATCTGGTTCAACACCAAAGTATCCGATTGAACTATTGTAAGCAAGTCTGAAACCAGTTATAACTTCATCGAATATTAAAACACTTTTATACTCTGTACATATATCTCTTAGTCCTTGTATAAATTCTTGGGTTCCTGGAACAACCCCCATATTTCCTGATACAGTTTCAACTATTACTGCTGCTATATCATCACCTTGTTCTTCAAACACTCTTCTTACATCTTCTATATCATTATATCTACATACTAATGTATTTTTTACTACGTCAGCAGGTACTCCTGGACTTGTTGGAACACCGAAAGTTAAAGTTCCAGAGCCTGATTGAACTAATAATCCATCAGAATGTCCATGATAACATCCTTCAAATTTAAGTATTTTATTTCTATTAGTATATCCTCTAGCCACTCTTAAAGCACTCATTGTAGCCTCAGTACCTGAGTTTACCATACGCACCTGATCTATGGCAGGATATGCATCAACTATTATTTTAGCAACATCTATTTCTATTGGTGTTGCTACCCCATAACTTGTCCCTCTCTTAGCCATTTCTTCTAGTCCTTCAGACATAAAATCTGGACTATGTCCTAGCATAAGAGGTCCCCAAGAACAAATATAGTCTATATATTCATTTCCATCAACATCGATTAATCTATCACCATGTGCTTTATCTGCAAATATAGGCGCTAATCCTACTGATTTAAATGCTCTAACTGGACTATTTACCCCTCCAGGAATGTATTTCTCTGCTTCTTTAAATAATTGCTCTGATTTAGTATACTTCATTACTTTATATCCTCCATAAATTTATATTTCAAATAAATCCTCAATAACTTTTATGTATTCTTCTCTCTGACCTTTATTTTTTACTTGTTTTAAATTCATGATAGGTTCTCTTATTACCCTTTTTAATGCTGAACCTAACATTTTTTCGATTATTTTCTTTTCCCTTTGGTTTAAATCGATTTTTCTATAAATACAATCTAAAGTGTCTTCCTTAATTTCAATACATTTACTATTTAATGATTGTATTGTAGGATCCATGAAAGTCAAGTCTAGCCATTCTACAAATTCGTCAATTTTTACACTTATAATTTCTTGTGCTTTTTGTGCTAACTCATTTCTTTTTATATCATTTTGATCGTGAATTTCTTTTAAATCATCAATATCGTATAATTCTACATAATCTAATTCATTTAATTTAGTATCTATATCTCTAGGCAATGCAATATCCATAATATATATTTTCTTATCTAATTTTGGCATTTCATCATATCTTATAACTAAATGAGGTGATGCTGTTGCACTAACGATAATATCTATGGATTTTTCCTCAATAACTTTATGTCTATCACTATATTCTATCGGAATTATATTTTTAAATTTACTTTGTATTGCCTTTGTTTTTTCAATATTTCTATTAGCTACATATATATTTTTTATCTTTTCTTCTTCTAAGTGGTTTAAAGTAAGTAAATTCATCTTACCTAATCCTACAATTAAAGCATTTTTACCTTCTAGAGAACCTATTTTCTCCTTAAGTAATTTTACACCTATATAACTAATTGAAAGTGGTTGTTGTGATATTTTTGTTATAGTTTTTATTTCTTTAGATGTTGTTATCGCATCTCTGAATAATTTATTAAATACTTTTTTTGTTGCACCCAATTTCATACAAAATTCATGGGCATCTCTTACTTGTCCAAGAATTTGGTCTTCCCCCAAAACAAGTGAGTCTAAACCTGCTGTAACTTCAAATAAATGCTGAATTGCTTCTAAATTTGTTTTCTTAAATAAATATTTATTTATATCTTTTACCCCAAAATACTGCTCATAAAAATCTGATAATTCATTAATTTTTATATCTATATTTTCTGCGTTTATATATATTTCACTTCTATTACAAGTAGATATAATTACTACTTCCTCAATCTCTTTATCTAACAGTATATTTATAACTTCAATTTTTTTCGTATCAGTAAATGATACGGCTTCCCTAACATTTATTGGAGCTAAATTATGATTTACCCCTACAACTCCTATGTTCATATTCTTCCTCCATATTTTCAGATTTTCCCTACTCAACACCTTTACCTATAGTTTTTATTTTATAACATATTATTATAAAAAAAAAGTAACATGTCCCAAAATAATAAAGTATTCTTACAAAATCGCTATTTTTATTTGTTTATTATCAAATCAAGTATATTAGTCTATATTAAATTAAATTAAATTTATAATTGTATTTATTTTGTACTTATTAAATCCCCTAATCTAAAAGTACTTCTTTCTATTTCATAGTCTTTATCTTGTAAAAATCGGTAAAAAAAATGAGCCTTACTAAATATAATTTATATTTATAATAGGCTCGAAAATTCAATTTAGGTTTTTAAAAAAAGATTTTATATTATCCTTTATATTGTTTAATTTCTCGAAAACAAAAAAAAATTACGTGGCTACGTCTTACTCTCCCAGGCGGTTGCCCACCAAGTACCATCAGCG
>NZ_CABQXJ010000008.1:0-68686 GCF_902468165.1 uncultured Intestinibacter sp. | reverse complement strand
TACTGTAACATGAACATAAACTTATGAGCTATTTTTTTATCCATTTTTAAGTGTTCCACTTAATATGATAATTCATCTTATAAAAATAAGGTAAGACAATTTTAATTTGCCTTACCTTTTATTGTAGTCTTATTTTTTAGTTTCATTTAATACTAATTACAGTTCTATATTAATTGCAGTTTAAAGCTTTTTCAGTATCTAATTCGTCATCATCTTTCTTAGACATAAGTTTTCTCGAAACTTTGAAGTAAAGCATAAATGCAACTACAATAGATATAACATCTACAATTGGTTGTGACCATGCAAGACCTGTAATTCCTAAAGTATATTTTAAGATAAATAATGCTGGAATATATAAAACTCCTTGTCTACTTACATTTATAAATAAAGATGCTTTTGCTGCACCCATTGCTTGTAATGAGTTTGTTAGGACATAGAATATTCCAAATAGTGCACTTGTTGTTAATAGTATTCTTGAGAATTCAACAGCATATGATAGTGATTTTGCCTCACTTAAAAATGCGCCTGCAATTTGATTTACAAATACATAATATAAAGCAGTTAAAACTACACCGAGTATTGTTGCAAATCCAAATGAGAATTTCATAATTTGTTTAAATCTATCCCAAGTTTTTGCTCCAACAGCATAACCTAGGAGAGGTTGAACGCCTTGACCAATTCCCATAGAAATCATTCCTGTAATCATCACTATTTTCATTGCTACACCAACACCTGCAAGTGCCATATCTCCATATCCAGCCATCAAACTGTTCATAACTATTTGAGATACACTCATCAACAATGATCCAAGAGCAGCAGGAATTCCTATTATTAAAACACTACTACATACTCTTTCTTTGATAGTAAAGTTTTTTATATTTACACCTAGTGTTGATTCACCTTTTAAATAATAAATTATATAGTATATAGCCCCTATAGCTTCACCACATAATGTTGCTATTGCAGCACCTTCTATATCTAAGTTGAACCCAATTATCAATATTGCATCTAGAATCATATTTAAAACGTTTCCGATTATTTGACCATTCATAGCCTTTCCAGCTTGACCCTCTGCTCTTAAAATATTTGAGAAACAACTTGAAATAATTGCAAAAACTCCTGAAAAACTTACAATGATTAGATAAGTTTTTGTAAATTTCCAAGTTTCTGGACTGGCTCCAATTAAAACTAATATTTTATCCATAAATACTAGCATAAGTATTGTTAATACAATACCTATTCCTACACAGCTCCACATACAAAATGAACAAACTTTTTTAGAATATTCTTCTTTTCCTTCTCCCAAAGCACGTGCAATTACTGATGTACCTCCAATCCCAAAGATTGAGCCTACAGACATAAATATTAAAAATACTGGTATTGCTAGTGAAACAGCAGCAACTTGATATGCATCATGTGTTTGACCTATAAAAAATGTATCTGCCAAGTTATAAATCAAAACCATTAACATCGCTATAACTGCTGGTATAGCATTTTGTATACCTCCAATTTTTATTAATAGCATGCGATTAATTAATTTATAGTAAAATGCCTGTTGCTACAGACATTTACTCAATCGTATTTAATACTTTTTTTAAAATACTTATAAACATATCTTCTTCTATATCAGTAAGTCCAACCACTAAATCCTTGTTGGCTTTTTCCATATGCCAATTAGCATCTCTACAACATTCTGCTCCCAATGGTGTCATTTCTACAATTTTGCCATTTTTCTCTTCCCAAGCTAGTATATCATCTACTGTAACAGTAAAATCAGGATTTTGTGATACTTCTTTAGATAAATCAAGGACACATAATGGCATTACCATGTCATCTGGTTTAAAAGTATCCAAACTTCTTTTCCCTTTAACAAAATGAACAGGTGCATCAACATGTGTTCCATATTGGCTCACAATTTCATAAGTATGAGCTCTGAAACCATCCTTTTCAAAATCATAAAGTACAGAAGATTTTACAGACGGAAAACCAAACCAATGTGGTGTTTCTGGACTAACCTCATGGCTTAAATCAACCCACTTGCATGTTTCCTTTAATTTATTAAGATCTTCCCATAAATTTAAATTACTCATTTATATCCCCCCTGATATTGTTTATATTATTTATTATAACGCAACAAAAACCCCCTATATCACAATTATATTTAATATAAGGAGTTTTTAAAATAAATCTTATCTATAATTTTTTATATTGTCTTTTTAATATCATGAAGATGGCAAAGAAAATTAAAGTCGTATATATACTTATAATTTTAACTGTATCCACAATTTTTGTACTGACTATGTCTTTTAATTTTAATCTATAGTATAAAACTTGACCTTTTCCATTTTTTTCTGTTTGACCAGATGTTTCAAAATTAGATGTTCCACCCTTTACTTGATATGTATATACAGGTTCTGAGAATATATTTTCATCATCATAAACATATAATCTATATACACAATTCCATTCATTAGACTTTAATAATTTATCTAATTCTGATTTATATTGATCAGGACTATTTACATCTCTTGAACTAACAAATTTATTGAAAGTTTCTTCAAATCTCTTACTTTCATCTATCCATTTATTATGTTGTGTTTTTTGTTCTATACCCATATTTGATAATACAAATGATATAACGAATATAACTGCTGATAATAAAGTTATTATTTTAGTAAATTTTATTGATTTAGTTATCATTTTATTTCTCCCCTCTAATTTTTTGTTATTCTCCTTAACATTTTCACATAGTATCTTTAACACATCGTTATCTATGTCAAATTTATTTATAGCCATATCATATGCTTCTTCTTTGCTATGTCCTTGACTTATAAATTCATGTGCCATATCAAACAGATGACATTTTAGTTCTTCCTTTAATTCAATTACTCCTGCACTCTTATCGTTATTAAATAAATTGCACAAATATTTATCTATTTTATCCATTTTTTAAATTTCCTCCCCTAAAAATGAACCCATTACTTCTTTAATAAAAAACCATTCTTTCTTTTTCGTTTGATAAGTTTCTTTTCCTAAATCAGTCATTTTATAATATTTTCTTCTGCCTCCAGCACTTTCTTCCTGTGACCAATAAGACTCTATAAATCCTTTTGATTCCATACGCTTAAGTGCTAAATACATTGTTCCTTCTTTTAATTCAAACATATTATTACATTTAGCCTTTACTGTTTTTGCAATCTCATATCCATAACAATCTTTTTCATTTAAGATTGATAAAATTATTGTGTCAATGTGACCTTTTAAAGCTTCTTTATTTAGTTCCATCATTTCACCCCCTCTTTATATAACTTTAATACTCTATAATGCAAGGCACTGTTGTTTATATAGTATTACATGTTACTCTATAATGCAAGGTAATTTTTAAAATATTTATATTAAAACAGTAAAAAAGATAGAAATCATAAAAATTCCTATCTTCCTTATCATTACTAGATATATCCGGAAGACCTAGCCCGCTTTCCCATTTAGAAATTGTTTTGTCACTTACATTTATTTTTAATCCCAGTTCCTTTTGGATCATGCTTTTTTCTTTACGCTTGCTCGCTATAAGCTTTCCGATTTTTCTCGAATCCATATTTATCACCTCATAAATAGGATAAATCTTTTTTGAGGTGTTCTTAACCTACGTAACGTAGAGTTTTTGCATAAAAAAAAAGAAGATGAAACACTACCATGTTTCATCTCCTTATTTATCTATTTATTATAGGCTTAAAATTATTCTTTAAATCTTAATCTTAGTACCATCCTCTACGTTTCATAGCATCAGCAACTCTCTTAATTGAAGACATGTATGCTGCAGTTCTCATATCTACACCATATTCTTCTTTTATTGCCCATATAGCATCAAAAGCTTTTTTCATTGCTTTTTCTTGTTTAGCTTGGACTTCTTCAAATGACCAAGAGTCTCTTTGTAAGTTTTGTACCCATTCATAATAAGAAACTGTAACACCACCACTGTTAGCTAATATATCTGGAACTAATGTAACACCGTTTTTAGCGAATATTTCGTCAGCACCAGGAGTAGTTGGTCCGTTTGCACCTTCGCAAACTACTTTAGCTTTGACGTCGTTAGCATTTTCAGCAGTTAATTGATTTTCAAGAGCACAAGGTAATAATAAATCAACATCAGCAGTTAAAACATCTTGATCTGTAGCTTCAGCACCAGAGAATCCTTTAACACCTCTAGTTTCAGCTACATAAGCCATTAAGGCTTTCATATCTATACCATCAGGGTTAGCTATAGTACCAGTATAATCGCCAACTATTACTACTTTAGCACCAAATTGTTCGATATACATACCTGCATAGCTACCAACATTACCACAACCTTGTAATGCTACTTTTGCACCATTAATATCGATACCAACTTTTCCTAAAGCCTCTCTAGCCATCATTGCTACACCATATCCAGTAGCTTCTGTTCTAGCTAAAGAACCATAGAAATCAACAGGTTTACCAGTATAAGTACCAGGAGCAAATTCACCAGTTACTTTTGCATGTTCATCAACCATCCAAGACATTATTTCTCCATTAGTGTTTACATCTGGAGCAGGAACGTCCACTTTTTCTCCTATAAATGGAGCAAGTGCTGCAGCAAATCCTCTAGATATTCTTTCTAATTCACCTTTAGAATAATCATTAGGATCGATTGCCATACCACCTTTACCTCCACCATATGGTATACCAGTTACACCACATTTGAAAGTCATCCAAGTAGATAAAGCTTTAACTTCGTCCAAAGTTACATTTGGATGGAATCTTAAACCTCCTTTAAATGGTCCGCAAGCGTTGTTGTGTTGAGATCTATATCCAGTGAAAGTTTTTATAGTTCCGTCATCCATTTTTACTGGAAAGTTAAATTCCATAACTCTCATTGGATTTTTAAGTATTTCGTAAACTGCTGGATCAGTTCCTAATTTATCACAAGCATGTTTAACTTGTAACTGTGCGATTTCAAATACATTTAAAGTTTTTTCTGCCATTTTATAAGCCCCCCTAAAATTTTACATAAATTTTTAAATTTTTGGTTTCTCAAATGTTTTTATATTAAATTGTCAATTATTACCATTCATCATAACTAGATTATATCATATTTTTTTTTTATATGTAATTGAATTTTTATTTAATTGATTATTAATTTTATATTTTAAAATTCTTTTATATTGCATTTTTTTATTACTTTTCAAAACTCTTTTTTATGTAGTATTGTTGATATTTCAAATATTTTGCTATTAATATATGAACAATCCTAAAAAAACTGTTCTTTATATTGAATTTTTATAATTTTCCTTTAATTAAACTTTGACTTTATTTGACACTTAACTGTCGACCATAGTCGATATAATCTCTATATTTCTAAATTTTTTATATTATGAAAAATATAAAAAAAATTATTTTTTCACTTGTATAAATAATTTTTATTTATATATATCTTTTATAAAAAATCGCTTTAATTTATTATCTATTATTCATGTATTAGGGCTTATTTTAGTCTATTTATATAGTTTAAAATCAAAAAATCCCGTGTGAAAAATCACACAGGATTAATTATCTTCTGCTTTATAAATTATATTTTTAATTAAGCACTTTTGTGAGAACCCATTGATTTAACAACTATATCATGTTCTGAGTATTGTTTTAAGAATGGCAATCTCATTTCTTTTATAAATATCCCTATTACTATAGTTGGTGCCATTGCTGCTACTAAGTAAGCAGATATTTGTGGAATTGATAAACCTAAACCAAAACTTCTAGTCATAAATCCATATATCAAGCAATATGCTAATAAAGTATCTCTGCATACTAAACTTATTTGTAGTTTCTTATGGATTTGTTCTTTTGAATCACTTCTCTTCATTTCACAATATCCTCTTACTAAAGAACCTATAATTAAGCTGAATAAACTAAACATTACTGCACCAGAAATAGAAACTATCAATGTACTAACTACTGAATCTGTAGATTTTGTAATTACTGAATATAAATAAAATATAATAAATGATACCACTAAATCTTTAGATATTTTCTTCATATCTTTTACCCCCTTATATCGTCCACTTTAATTTTAATTAGTTTTCTTATCTTTTTAATTACATTATATTCACTGATAAATATTAATTCTATAAGTATCTTAACTAAAAATATAACAATATTAACACAAGGTAGATCTAGTTATATGTAAGGTGTGTGTATCATAATTAAATTTAAATATAATGATGAAATCCCATGTAGAATCTAATAGTTCTACATGGGATTTTAAGTTTTAACTATTCTCATATCCAATTGACCAATCTTTCTATATTTTCATATCATAAAAATTACAGTCAAGAATTAAAAATCTCTCTTACTACTGATATAATTGCTACAAACATTTCAGCAAGTAAACCGAAAAACCATCCTGCTGCTAATGATGCAACTATCCCTTCCATTATAGTAGTTTCTCCAGCATACATTAAATAGAAAAAGAATATTATAAAAACTATCACAACATCTATAAAGAATCTTTTCATATGGCATTACCTCCTATAAGTCTATCCAATTTTTTGTTCTTTCGTTTAATTGATGTTCTGATTCATTCTTTACTATAATATATGTTTATATTTATTCTTTTTCTACGAAATGACTCATTTTTTGCACACATTTTACAATGTTACATTTTCTTAAAATTTTTTCAAAAAGAAAATACTATACGATATGTCTAACGTATAGTTGTTTAGGTCATTTCAATTATATCTATTTTATATTTATATTAAGATATTTTAACTGTTTGCATATTTTAAGTTAACTCAAATTTAACTTATCCCCAATAAGTTAAAAATATTTTTATCTATCCACTATAACATTCCCTTTTTCTTTTTTCTAAGCTCTTTACTTAGCTCGCATACAACTAGTGTTGGTGCTAATGCTGCAATTATAAATGGTATAGTGTCTATAATTGTTAATTTTGGTCCTCCAAAAGAAACTCTCATTATTCCGTAGCATAATATAAATGTTAGTATACCATCTCTTGCTACTAATCTCATTTTTGCTATTATTTTTAATTCTTTTTCTGAAAGTGATACTCTCGTTCTTAGATCATTTTCATCTATATTTCTTATCGTATCACTCAATAAAGAAAATATACCTGCTGTACCTGATGAAACTATAATACCTTCTGCCATAGAAATATTTATTGCCTTATTAAATACAATATATAAAAGGCTCATTATAAATAATAGAATGAAATCTCTGCCTATCTTTATCATTTTCCTCCTCCAAATATTAAAATATCCATTTATATAAATTTTTTCTTATATTTTATACATTTATTATATTCACTCTAGAGGTGTTTTTCTATAAGTATATTAACAAAAAAATATAATAATATTAACAGTATAGTATATTTTTACCAGGAAAATATTTTTCCAAAATTTATATTTTTAATAATGCATAAATACTTTCTTCCATGCCGTATAAAATGCTTTATCATCCTGCAATTTTCCATCTAAATCTAAACTTTCATATTAATTTAAATTAACTTGAAAATAACTATTTATATAAAAATGTTAACGTATTTATATCACAATATTAACTTTTTTATATATTTAATTATCTAATATAACAAATTAGAATTATCATTATCTAAAAAGATAAATGTATATTTTATAATACTTATAAATATACATTTACTTTTTTAAAAATTTCGATATTATTAATATATAGGGGTAATTGATAATATAATTTTTGTTGTCAGCATAATTTTGTTGTTAGCTGAAATTAACACTAAATTCACTATAATATAAGTCAATTCTACAATTTCAATTAAAGGGGGAATCTACATGAAAATATTAATTTTAACTGGGAGTCCTAGGAGTAAAGGAACTACATCATTATTAGCTGATGAATTTGCAAAAGGGGCAAAAGAGGCAGGGCATGAAGTCGTTCGTTTTGATACAGGAATATTAAATATAAGACCATGCATTGGATGCCATCACTGCCAAAAGAATGGGACTAATAAATGCGTATCTGATGATGCAATGACTAGACTTTATCCAGAGATACTATCGGCAGACTTAATCGCCTTTGTAACTCCTGTATATTACTTTGGAATATCTACTCAATTAAAAACGGCAATCGACCGTTTCTTCTCTATAAACAAGAAAATCAGAAAATTCCCTAAAAAGGCAGTATTATTAGCTGCTTGTGGAGATAAACAAGAATGGGCAATGGATCCACTTAAACTTCACTACGAAACTCTTTGCCGCTATTTAAGGTTTGAAGATATGGGACAAGTATTAGCGTATTCTTGCCATGAAAGAGAAGACATGGAAAATAGTAAATACCCTGAAATGGCTAGAGAACTAGGCCGCAGCTTAGTAGAAGATTTAACTTTAGATTATACATTTTAGGTAGGAAAAAAGCTTGTAGAATACTACAAGCTTTTGTTGGATGTTTTATTTTAATTTTTTTGAGAGTGCGTTATTTATTAATCTATATTTTTATATAAATTCTTGTGCTTTGTCATTTGTATTTTTATAATAGCACATATGTTCGATATGCGCAAGTGTTTTTGCGAATGTATGTTCGATTTATTTTTATATAGTGTTTTGTAACCACTCTTGAAAAATACGTAGCTGCTCTTTAGTGTGAAAATAATGTTCCCCTTCTAAGACTACTTCTAAATTGCAATCAAATCTCTTAGTAAAGTTCTTTATTGTATCAAATTCACAGGTATCATCTTTTTCACCATATAAAATATCTTGAAAATTTATATATTAAACCATACAATTTATAAGATAGGTATAGATATATCTATAAAATATATTAAGGGGGTATTTAAATTGAATATTAATAATTATAATTTCGGGGAACTTAAAAAATTTGATTATGGCTTAAGAAACTTAGGTTTTGATTTATATGAAGCTATAATGGAGTCAATAGAAGATTCTATAGATGCAAATGCTAATAATGTTAACATACATATTTTTAATGAGACTGTAGATATTAATATAGATAATCAGCCAATGAATATAGAAAGAATTTCATATTTAATAGTTGATGATGGTGATGGAACAGAATCTCTAAAAAATATTTTTGACTTTGGACTAAATAAAAATACACGTTTCCACAGTATATATGAGCTAAAAAATAAAAATGGTATTTATCATTATGGAGCTATTTCACATTTAAATGTTGGATTATCGGTTATCTTCTATAGTAAAACAAAGGATAAAGAATGGAAAAAAATCACTGCAATTTATGATGAATCTATTGATAAAGGCTTTATTTCTAATGAACAAGCTGTTGAATCAAATGAATTAAATCAACTATTTCAAATGCACAATTTCAAAATACCTAAAGAAAAAGGTTCTATTTTATATGTGAAAGGTGTTGATAAATATAGTATTACATATGTAGATAAAAATATTGAGGATATAAATTATGCTCCTAATAATATGAGCATAAATAATATAGTTAGGCTACTTATATTTAAACTTAGTATTAAGTATAAAATACTCTTAGAAAATAAAATCAATAAATTAACTCTTTCTGTAAACAATAATGTAGTCAATCCTAATGATATTTTTCTTAAAGGGGATAATATCCCAGAAAAATTAAGAACTCCTACTCATCTTGCCACTTATAAAATAAGTTTAAATGACATTATAAATCAATTAAATGATTACAGTAAATTAGAAATTTTATATAAAAAATATGGTCATCTTTATAATGATAAAAATGACTTATTAAATGAATATATAGAAATTAATTTGTATATTCTTTCTCCTAATTTTACAAGAAAGAAACAAGATATAAATTATTATATAAAACATAATTATTTATACCCAAGCGTATATTTTTCAGGATTATTTGTAAAAAGAAATAATATTTATATAGGTAATACAGCAAAAATAATGGAAATCTTTAATAACCATCCCTCATTCAATACATTAAGAGGTGAAATATCATTTTGTCCTATATTTGATGAATTTTTTTCTATTCAAGTAAATAAAAATAAATATCAACTTTCAAATGTATTAGAATTTTTAATAAAAAAATGCATAGAGTCTGATTATGCATTACATGGTAAAACAGCAAAATCAAGAATTAGTAATGCTATTGAAGAAAATAAAAATAAATACAAAGTTAAGCCTCCAGAAATAATTAAGCCAATAGATTTAAAAAAACAACTTATAGATACTAACAAGGAATTAGAGGAGTTAGAAATATATGTTACAGATAGATTATTAAGCCCTTATCTTTCTGATATGGTAAAGAAAAATAAGGTTAAAATAAAAAATATTCCTTCTCAAAATTCATTAAACATTTCAACTACTCTTGTTGAGATAAATAAATCCATAGATACTATTCATAATTTATATAATAAAATAAACAATGATTTTTTAATAGAATATAAAGCTTTTAAAAATAGAGTTTTACGTTTAAAAAATTCCTCATATCTTATAGGAACAAAAAGTGAATATAGATTACTAGAATATTTTAAGGAACCTCAAAATGAAGCTGAAATGTATACATTACTAGTTTTATTTTTAAAAATAGCTTCAAAACAATCAAATTTACCTGATTCTCTAAATTTTAAAGTATTAGATTATGATTATAAAGACAGTATAGATAATATAATAGAAATTCCTCAAAAAATATTTGATGAGTTAGACATGAAAAATAGATTCAATGGTAAAGTAGAAGATATAATTGAAATAGAAGGTATACTATCTAAAAATTTAGATATAACTATGATTAACAATGGTATTAATTATAGTTTTATGGAAATGAAAATGAAACCTAAAAAACAAATGAATCATCCATTAAGATTTGTAAGTCATATTATTTATTGGGATAAACCTTCACAAAAAATTTGTGAACTGAAAACAGACCATGTAACTTACAAGGTAGATAACTCTAGAAATTTAGTTTTATTTAATGATAAACCACGATGTTATATAATTTATCTAAAAGAAATAATACAACAAATCTCTGGTGGTTTATTTGAATAGTAAAATCATATATTAAAAAACTCCCCTGCTAAGATTAAAATTAACAGGGGTATATTTTTATTTATTATTTAATTATACTTTCAATATATTGTCTATCTAACCAAAAGCATTTTCTTACATGTTCTCCGCCTTGTGGTAATGGATATGTATCCTCAGATGTTCCTGCATGTGGTCTAACATGACACACTCTATTAAAAGTAGAACCTGGCAAGTTATCAAATTTCTTATTTCCTTTTATAGTTATCTTTATTCCTTCATTTATTACTCTAACAGTTTCTTCCCAAGTTTCTTTAAGTTTTGTATCTAAAACCGATATTGGCATATTCCATAACTTAACCTTATCTAATCTTAAAATATTATTTTCATCAAACCTAAATACAACAAATAAATACTTCTGTTCTGCAAACATATTTCTTAATTCAGAGTCTTCCCATTGTTCATTTATTATCTCTGTATATTTAAAATTTTTAAAGGACATATGCTCTTTTATATTGCCATTTTTCTCTATTCTTATTGTTTTAAATTTAATATCAGCTTTATTAAATTCTTCTATATTTTTGATATCAGTACCTTTTAATCCCAATATAGCGCTAGATAAAATTTGTGCATGATTTTTTTTCAACTTACATGTTTCTGTATATATATTTACCTCAAATAAATCAGCAATTCTATCTATATCCATGCCATAATAAGGTTTAAATCTCTCTTCTAATACTTGCTCTATTGTTTTTTTCGTTCCATTTAATAAACTTACTTTATTTTTATCTATTTTTCCGAAATGCTCTCTTAATAACTGTGTCATATAGCCAGATTTCAACGAAAAAGCCCTTTGTTTAGCAGGAATTTCTGAAAATGGTTGTAGTCTAACTGAGTTCTTATTCTTACCTTTAGTACAAGCTGCTAAATAACTCGTATCTGATTCTGAAATTTCATGTGCTTTTCCTTGTTTTATTTTATCTATAATAATTTGCCAGTCATTTTTTATAACGCATAAATCATCTTCATTAAATTCATATAAAACTACGTCTTTTATTATATAATCTTCTTGTTTTACTTCTGGTTTCCATTCATAAAAAACTAATAATAGCATCTTACTTTTATGCCAGAATGAGCTATCATAAAAATCATGTTTATACTCTTCATTATAATCTATAACATTTAAAACTAGCCTCTCCTTAGCTGAAATAGTTTTATTTTTATTTATTTTAAAAGGTGTTACTTTTAACTCAATACCAGCTACTGAAAAATCTGGATTTGAATCTGAATTTATATCATATCCAAAATAGCTTTCTTCAATTACATGACCTAAATTTCCCTTATTTTTTTTATTTTTTAATCTATTAAATTTATCTAATTCACCAAATGTTTTTCCTTTTAGGTTTAATGCATATTGCAATATAGATTCTTTTGATGTTTTATCGTATTCCATATTATTCCCCCATTTAAATTATATGTAAATATAGTATCATAAAAACTATTTTATAGGGGCTTTATATTTAATAATAATTGCTCTTTATAAATTTTATTGTATAACATAATTCAAATTGTATTTTTTTCCAATTAAATAAAGAAGGGGAAGGTAATTGTGTAAAGATGATACCAAAATATAAAAGAGAAGTTTCAAAAAATGAGGCTATCGAAAAAAGAATAACTAACATTAATTTTATCCGTAATTTACCTAGAGAAAATTTAGCTCATAAAATTAATGAATGTCAACTATTATTTGACTTTTATAAAAATGAATATGAAACTATATCTATACAATATCCAGGAAAAGAATCTGATACTAGACCTTGGGATTTTAGACCTAAATTACTTTTAGCAGATAACAATTATTTAGATGATTTATCTTTTAAAAATATTTGGGATTGTTTATTTGAAATTAACAATAATAATATAATTAATCCTAGAGATAAAAAACGTATATTAAAGTTACTAGCTTGTGAATTCTATAGAATTGCATTTATGATTGATTATGATTTTATACCGCCTGATCATAATCATAGTATTTATTATTTAAAAAGTTCCACTAAAGAAAATTTTATAAGTGAACATGGTATTTATATTTATAAACCCAATTATAAACTTATAAATGAACTTGAAGTATATTGTCCAACTATTTTAGGAATATCGTGGGAATCATTCTTTATATACAATGATTTATTAGCATTAAATGAAGACTGTAAATATTTTTTCAATAAATTTAAAACTAAAAACGATGAAGAAGAAGCTAAATCATATATAAAAAAAGGTACTGGTAGGATAAATACTATGCTAACTCATATACATATATTATCAGTTATTTTAGGTGAAAATGCATTAACTACTTTATTAACTTCATTTTCTAATGGAAGAGGGGTAGCTCCATTAACTATAGAAAGGTGTAATAACTTTTTATCAAAATATATGTATTAACATTAAAAAAAATAGATTAAAATAAACCTGTGTAATTTACATCAAATATATTTAATATTTATTAAATTACACAAGTTTATTTTTTATAAATATATAAAATTATTGCTCTCCATTTACAATTTTTTCAATTATTTTACCCATTTCAGCAACTAGTCCAACAACCAAAGCATTCCCCATACAGAAATATCTAAATTTCTCAGGCATACCCGTATTAGTCCAGTTATCATCAAATCCATTAATTCTCTCTGCCTCAACAGGTGTAATTATTCTCAATCTCTTTGTAGCTGGATCTTCTACTACATGGCTACTTCTATTTACTGATGATTCACTTGTAAGCATAGTTCTAGCTGGTCTATCAAGTGGATCTGGGAAAGCTAATGGTCCTTCACTAAATATATATTCGTGTCCACTTTTACTAGTTCTAGGAATCTTTTTAGCTCCTTTAAGGTATTTCCATTTTTCTAATTTTTCTTCACCATCGATATAATATTTTTCATCTACATTTTCTTCTAAAATATCTCTTAGTAAAATTCTATTTCCATTATAATCTGCTTCTACGTGTTCTGTATAAATAATACCATTTACCATAATTCCTGAATTTTTAAATTCTAAACTGAAGTTATCTGATATATCTATTATTTCTTTTCCATCAATTGATGTAGTTTCATAACTAGAATCATTTGATTCTACACCTAGCATACTAAAATCTATTTGTCCGTCTTCTACTATAGATTGATTTACAGATTCATCTTGAACAATAGGGAATTTTTTTATGAAGAATCCATCTTTATGAATCATAGATTTTAAATTATCTCTATTTATATTTTTTGCATAAGTAGTGTCATTTCTAAAAGCAAAAATAAAAACTCTTCTTCTTCTTTGAGCAAATCCATAATCTGCTGCATTTATAATCCTCCACTCAACAGAGTATCCAAGTTCATGGAAACATGCAAGCATAACTCCAAAGTCTCGCCCTCTTTGACTTGCTGGTGATTTAAGTAATCTATCTACATTTTCTAATAGTACAAATCTAGGTTTCTTCGCTTTTAAAATTTCTGTTATCTGCCACCAAAGAACACCTTTTTTCCCTTCAATCCCTTTAGCTCCTGTTCTAGCAACCGAATAATCTTGACATGGAAATCCTCCCACTAATAAATCATGTGATGGTATTTCATTTTTATCAATTTCTGCTATATCTATATTAATATGATTTTCCGTTCCAAAATGACTTGCATAACAATTATATGCATGTTGAAGCTTTCTCGATGGTTCCCATTGATTTGCCCATACAAAATTATACTCTGGTGATGACTTTTCTAATCCGACTCTAAATCCGCCAACACCTGCGAATAGTTCGCATACATTTATCATATTACATCTCCTCTCTTATTTATTTTTTCTTTCTTTTTAGTATACATCAAATTAAATATCTTGAAAAGATCAAATTTTAATTATAATTTAAATTTCTAACCTAATTTTTATATATTATTTCCACTAAATATATTTTTAAATATGGATAACAATATATTTCTAACTTCAATTTTCTTCAATCTTACTCGGTCCAAAAACCAACCCCCACGACTTTAAATCCGAAAGTAAACCTCCAAAAATACCCTCTTTCCGCTAAAACTCAATCACAAAAAACACTATTTGTATAAAATATCACACAATATTCCCTCTAAATAAATCATATTTCTACTTCTTTATACAGTATTTATAGTATATAATTTAAGTAAGAAAACAAACATTCGATATTTTTGTAGAGACAAATCTATTTTACGGTAGATAACAATTTTCTCACCTTTGGCAATGGACACTTCTTTTTATTCTACCTAGTAATTTTCTAATTTTTAAAAGGAGGACTTTTATATTATGAGATTTAGTTTTTTTGGTTTTTCGCAGCGTGCAGCAATTGATTTAGGGTTAGATCCAGCGGATTTATTAATTCTTAGATGGTTTGTTGATTTTAGAAATTCTGGCAAAATGATTAGTAAAGAGATAGATGGCAAGATGTTTTATCTTGTTTCTTATAGTGCTGTTGCTGAGGACCTTACTATCCTTTATATGAAAAAAGATTCTGTTTATAGAAGATTTAAAAAAATGTGTGATAAAAATGTTCTAGAAAAACGAGTTATTAAAAGTAAAAAAACACTTGTTTATTTTAATACTGCCGAAAATTTTCCTAAGTTAGAAGACTTCTCTTTTGTAGAAAAATATATTAAAAATATGAAAAAGGAAAATAGTTATAATTATACTCCCGCTCAACTTAATGATGATGAAGATACTTGCTTAGATGATAAAGCTATATCTTCTGATAATAACCATAATTCAGATATATGCGTAGATGATAACACTATCTCCGCTGATAATAACTGTGATGAAGTTCCATGCATAGATGATAAAGCTATATCTTCTGACAATAATCATAATACAGATATATGCCTAAATGATGCCACTATCTGTTCTGATAATAACTGTTCTGAAGATATATGTGTAGATAATGACGCTATAGCATCGGATAATAACCGTAATGAAGATACAGAAGTTAGTCCTAAAAATACTAACCCTAAAACGATTAAATATGCGAAGGCTAAATCAAAAAAGTCTAAGCATAGTAAGTCTAAATCTAAAAAATCTAAATCAAAAAGTGCTAGACAAAACGTAATTAAATCCGAGAAAATTATAAATAAAAATATTAGTAGCTCCAAAATTACACCTGCTAATATTAAGAACTATGAAAATAAACCTGAAAAAGTTATATCACAAAAAACTCAGAAAGAAATTCAGTATGATGATAAATCTTCTAGTGATAAAGCTCTGAATAATAGCTCTAATAATCCAAGTAATAATTTTTTTAATTTAAGACAACATCCTATATACTTAAAGCAAAAACTCATGCTTGAATTATTACATATTCTAGGTTTAAATCCAAAACCATCAATAAAAAACCAAACTCTACTGCTATAAAAATGACATGGAAAAAAATCAATACCCTATGGATTTAAATCAACAGGGTACGGATGAGACACCGTACCTCCCGTATAGAAAACCGTACCCCTCGGATGAAACACCTGACCAAAAGATAAATCTATTATATTAATCTATTATATAAATCTATTAAATCAGATACACGCTGCTTGTGGATTTTGTATTATTGTTTAAATCAAGATTTCTGGATTATATGTCTCTCTTTTTTGATTTTCTAGAACCGCTTGATATAGAGTTTATTCAAAATTCGCTTGTAGCAATTGGGGGTTAGTTTACAGGTAATGCCTTGAAATATTTTGTGCAGAATAATAATATTAACAGAAAATGTATTGCAGATTTTTGCTATTTTGTTTAATATTATTACAAAGCCAAAAATTAGGAGGTAATTATGCACAAAATTTTAAATGTCGCTTTAATTGCACATGACAAGAAAAAAGATACATTAGTTAGCTTTTGTATCGCTTATGAAGGCATATTAGCTAAATACGGTTTATATGCTACCGGGACAACTGGGAAAAGAATTATGGCTGAAACAAACTTGGACATACATAGACTTGCTTCTGGACCACTTGGTGGTGATCAGCAAATAGGTTCTTTAATTGTCAACAAGGATATCGACCTAGTAATTTTCTTAAGAGACCCATTAACTGCTCAAGCGCACGAGCCAGACATCCAAGCCTTAATCAGACTTTGTGATGTTTATAGCGTGCCAATTGCCACTAACTTAGCGTCTGCAGAAATCTTCATCAAAGCCTTAGATGAGGGTGAATTAAACTGGAGATTAGATTAAAAAAAAAGAGTGTCCAAAATAATTTTAATTTATTTTGGATACTCTCCCTGGTTGTATTATTTTTAATACTTCCCTTTTATAGATTTTATACAAATATTTTGATGACTTTCTATATTAAGTGAATATTTTTAAATTATAAAGTTTTTTCAAAGGCTACTCTTTTTCCGCCATCTTCTAAGTAAATAATTCCACAGTATTTAAATCCATTTTTCTTAAGAAGATTTTGCATTGGTATGTTTTCTTCGTGAGTATCTACTTTTAAGCTATTTACTTTATTTTGTCTGCATACATCTTCTGCATATTTTATTATTTTGTGAGAAAGGCCTTTTCCTTTTTGAGTATTATCTACTGCTATTCTATGTATTACTCCGTAATCTCCGTTTGTAATCCATTTTCCATCAAGAATATTTTCATAAGATGTTTCTTTTGTAAATGAAATTACTGTTGTTGCAATTATATTTCCATTCTCCAACATTACATAGCTTTCCCCATTTTCTATATCATTATTTATAACTTCTTCATTTGGATAATTATTTTGCCATTGGTCGATATTTTGCTCTTTGAAATATGCTTGGGCTTGTTTTACTATATCCATTATTTTTGTTATGTCTGATTTTGTTGATTTTCTAAATTCCATTTTATTCTCCTTTTTATTTAATACATTGAATCTAGATATATTTTCTTCATACTCTCACCTAGCCTTGATTTTTATACTCATGCCAATACTCTTCAATGTTTTCACTCATTTTTTTAATTAATTTTGTTGCCATTTCTTTTTCTTCTTTGCTAAAACCTTCAAAACTTATTTTTAACTGTTTAGCTTCTTCTTGCATTATAAAATCATATACTTTTAACGCATTTTCTGTCGGCGTTAATTTGTATCCTCTCTTATCCGATTCATCTTGTTCCTTGTTTATATATCCAAGTTCAATTAATTTTTGTACTGCTTTTGTAGTCGTCGTCTTATCAACTTTTAACATATTCGATAGCTCCACAAAATTTATACCTGGATTTTTACAAATCCTTGTTATAAATAAATATTGACCTTTTTTTAAATCGAATTGTTTATACTTCCAATCTGATGTGGAATTTATTGCTCTTGATAATGCACCGACATATCTCAAAGTTTCATATTCTAAATTATTCATAATCTCACTCCTATTATATAAATAGTCCTTTTTAGTTGAAAGTTCAACTATTTTTTTACGAAATTTTTCATCCTTACAAAAAATACATCCACATAAAATGTATATATTTCCATATTTCAAACCATTATGGTTTTATTTCAAACCAAGTGAAAATTTTTTTGTATAATTTATAAATTTTTTTGTTTTTTCGCAAGTTTTTACAATTTTCTACATATCCTATAGGATATAATACTTTTTGTATTCCGAAATGACGAGGGTATGGAATTTAAGCAATTATTAAAAAGGTCATTAAAAAAATTATTAAAAGAGACTTGGTTGTGGGGACTGTTATGGCTCAATAATTAAAAATGCCGCAAATCAATGATACATAATAAAAATCATTTCAACATGAAAAGAAGCATCCAGTTAAAACTGAAATGCTTCTTCCTTTTTTTATATTAAAAATTTAACCCCTAAGTTTTTGCCTTACCATTCAAATTGTCCATCTTCTTTAATTTTGAAAAAGTCAGAATATCCAAGGTCAAATACTCTTTCTTTTAAGTTTTCTACTTTTATTTTATCTTTTATAAGTTGAGTATAAACTCCAACATATGAGATGTCTCCTTGTGCTATGAAACCAGTCAGAACATTATCTTTTATTACTGCTTTTTTATAATTTTCACCATCTGTATATGTAAATACATCATAAGTGTCGTCTGCTGGCGTGATAAATCCTATTGAAACTGTAGGTATACCCATAAAGTTCATTGTGTTTTTAAACTCAAATGTATCGTCTATTGTGGCTTTTTTTCCTGCCATGTTTGTCGCTGCTACTTGTGCTTGTTTTGTGGCTAATGGCCAGATTCCTGTTCCTGTTATGTCTCCTGCTGCGTATATATCTTGTTTATTCGTTTCACATTTTTCGTTTATTTTGATTCCTTTTTCTGTCTCAATTCCTGAACCTTTTACAATTTCTATATTAGATCTTACTCCTGTCGAAACTATCAACAAATCACAAGGTATTATTTCTCCATTTTTTATTCCAATACCTTTTATATTTCCATCTTCGTCTAAAAATACTTCTGATGCCATGCAATTTTTAAGGATTTTTACTCCCTTTTGTTCAAACTTCTCTTCATAAACTTTAGCTGCCCTAATATCAAGTTGTTTATCTAAAATTCTATCTTCTGATGCGATTAATGTTAAAGTACCTACATTATCTAGCTCAACTAATCCTGCTAATGCGTCCATTCCGACAAGACCTGCCCCCATAATTACAATACGTTTAGAGTATTTTGCTTTTTCTCTAATCATTACAGCATCTTCTATATTTCTAAGTGGGTATACATTTTTGGCATCTCTCAAATTTTTAATTGGAGGAATAAACGCATTGGCACCTGCTGTTATTAACAACTTGTCATAAGCCAACTCTTCTTCTTTGTTGTCTTTTTCATATTTAATTTTTTTGTTATCTGGGTCAATTGATTTTACTGTCGCTTTTTTTATCCAAGTTGCATCTTGCTTGTTTATAAAATCTTCGTCCACAAAATTAATTCCATCTATTGTTCTGTGTTCTGAAATTACATGGTGTAACATGCAACGAGAGTAAATTTTTTCGTCTTTTGATACTACAATAATTTTTGCGCTTTTGTCTAATTCTCTGATTGTCTTTACTGCAGTTATTCCAGCGATACTCGCACCTATTATCACATAAGTTTTTATATTTTCTTGTGAGGTTGTAGCTACATCTGATGATAATTCTACCTCCTCACTTTGTAATTCTAAAGCACCGCTTGGACAGTTATACACACATAAAGGAATATCTTCCTCTTTGCACAAATCACATTTTATTATATCTTGTTTTGTTCTGTCGTCTGGTTTTAATATTCCATAAGGACAGCTCATTACACACATATAACATGATCCACATCGTTTCTCATCATAAGAAACAATCCCTGTTATAGAATCTTTTGTCATAGCCCCACTCATACATGTTGCAACACATTCTGGTTTGTCGCAATGTCTACAAGTTAGTGGAACTGGACTCTCTTCATAATTTAGTTCTATGTGATTTCTACTTTCTGTATCTATATTGGATAAATCTATAAAATATTTATCTTTATTTACATCTATAAAGCTATCGAATTTATGTTTTTCGCTACAATTTCTAGTCATACAGGCTACTACACAACTTTTGCACCCCGTACACAAATCTTTATGAATTATTATTCTGCGCATTTGACCACATCCTTAAAAATTATTTTAAACCTAAGCCTTTTCTTCTATCTAATATCTCTGATTCTAATATTTCTGCTGATGCTACTGGGTCTGGGTTTATTATTACACTTCCTCCAGTTATGTCTTTTAGTCCTTCTGTCAGAACTTGTGTCACTAATGGTCCTCCTGTTACAAATGGTGGTAAAGCTAGGTGAAGTGGTAGTCCTAAAGCTAAACCGAATGCTCCATCTGCTAGTGCTTGTTCTTCTAACCATTGTGGTGCAGAAAGTGCTACTGGTAATTGTGGTATATCTACGTTTAATGCCTCTGCCAATTCGCTAACAACTATTTCGATTCTTCCTATTGCTAGACATGGTCCAAAGTTTAGTACTGGTGGTATATTTAATTTTTTACAGACTGCTTTTAAATTTTCGCCTGCTAATTCTTCTGCTCCCGGCGACATCAATCCTACGTTTTCTAGTCCACCTGTTGAACATCCTGCTGATAATACTAATATGTCTTTTTTGATTAATTCTTTTACTAATTCAACTGTATGAACATCATGTCCGCCCGCAGTCATGTTTGAACATCCGACTACACCGACAACACCTTTGATTGTTCCGTCAGCGATTAAATCTATTAATGGTTTCCAATTCCCACCTAAGAATTCTTTTAAGTTCTTTTCACTAACACCAGTTAGCGATTTATCATAACCGTGGTCTTTTGGTATATCTATTTCTACGTTGCCTCTTCTCGCTTTGTATGCCTCTACTGCTTCATTTATCAATCTATGGTCTATTTCATCAAATTTATCTCTATCTAATTGGATTAATTCTGCATTTTTCTTCTTAGCAACATCATCTAAACAAATCATTTTTACGTGTAATTTGTCTGCTATTGGTTCAAGCCCTGGCAATGTGCAGTTAAATTCTGAAACTACCATATCCACTGCCCCTGTTGCTAATACTGCCTCACTTGTGTAGTTGTTTCCTGCGTGTCCTGCGAATATTTCTTTGTAGTGTTCTCCTCTTAATTGTAAATCTTGACCTACACATGTGCATCCCACTAATCTGAATCCTTTTGCTCCTACTGATTTTGCTACTTCTACTGCTTCTGGTAATTTAATTTTTTCTTGGAAACTTGCAAATGTTGAATGTTGATGTCCTGTCACCATTATGTTTATATAATCTTCGTCGATTACTCTAAATCCGACTGGAGCCATTCTTATTACTGGGTCTCCTAAAACTATATCATTTAATAAGTTTGTTAAAGTTAATCCATATAAACCTGTGCAAATTCCTAGTGATAGACAATGCATTAACATATCTACTGGGTCTGAGCTTAAGTTTGTAGATGATTTTACACATCCATCAAATACTTCTGATTTTGCTCCACCTGGCATGATTCCAAGCTCTTTCCATTTATCAACTCTCATATGGTAAGCTAGCTTTTCAACTAATTCCATTTTTTCATATCTCGGTTTGTATAAATCTTTTAGGATTGCATCTGCTATTTTTACGCATCTTTTGTGTGGGTCATCATCAAATATTCCTAATTCTTCGCCTAATATGTTTAGAGCTTTTTCACTTTTTATAACCCCATTGTGTTCTCCAACATGTTTTACATTTAATGCTGTATTTTCAACAACGTGTAGATAACATGCTGCCCCTGCTGATACTGCTCTCAAGAAGTTTCTCGCTACTATTGTATCTGCATCTGCTCCACATATTCCCCTTGGTGATTTTGGAGTTACTCTACATGGTCCGTTTGAACATAATCTACAACAGACACCTTGAAGTCCAAATCCACATTTTACTTTTTGGTCGATTGTTCTTTGGAATGCTGTTTCAAATTCTCCTGATTTTGATGCTACAAAGTTTTCTAGTTTTTTGTCTGCACTTTGACACATTTTACAAGTGTTACAATTCATATTTTTTACTCCCCCTTATTAATTATTTTTTATTTTATTTATACCATAATTTACCACTAATAAACACCTAATTTGTTAATTTTTTAATTTTTAAGTTAGTTTCAAAACTTAGAATACAAACTATATATTCAAAATCCTAACTATTTTTGACCCAAATTCTTATTGTGATATAGAATAAACTTTGCTATAATTATAAGTGAAATTAAAATCATTATAAGGGGGATTTTAGTATGGCTTACAAAATAACAGACGATTGCGTTGCTTGTGGTTCATGTGCTGATGAATGTCCAAACGATGCTATAACTGCAGGGGACGACAAATACAGCATAAACGCTGACGAATGTTTAGATTGTGGATCATGTGCTGATGCCTGTCCAAACGATGCTATAGTTGAAGAATAATAGCAGAGAAGACTATCTGAGGGGGTTTCGACCTCGGATAGTTTTTTGTTGGGTTGTTTTTAATTTCAAAAATTTTGACATCAATTAAGGAGAATAAAGATATGGCTTACATAATAAGTGATGCTTGTATAAGCTGTGGTGCATGCGAATCAGAATGCCCTGTAGAATGTATATCAGCTGGAGATGACCAATACGTAATAGATGCAGATAGCTGCATAGAGTGTGGATCTTGTGCTGACGTATGTCCTGTAGAAGCTCCAAGCGCTGAATAATTTGAACGTACTTTTTTATTTTTAATGAGAAGGCTAAGTGATTTTATCACTTAGCTTTTTTTAATATAATTCTAATGAAAGCGACTTTGTCTATTGATTTAAATTAACTTCATTTATGGTGGCAACGACTTTGTCCGTTACTTTAAGTTCACTTCGTTCATGGCGCCAACGCTTCCGTCCTTTGCCTTAGTTTTTTACAATAAAAAAGCTACATGAATCACGTACAAATTTCATGTAGCAGTTTATTATAATTTTTTATAAATGTAAAGTATCTCGATTACTCTTCTTTCATTAAGTATGATAATGTAAATAAACTTTCAGTTAAGTTTACATTTTCAACTATAATATCGTCTGGTACTTTTAAGTCCATTGGCGCAAAGTTCCAAAGCCCTTTTACACCACATGCAACTAATCTATCAGCTAATTCTTGAGCTCCGTTTTTTGGAACACATAAAATACCTATATCTATTTTATTATCTTTTACGAAATCCTCAATACGATCTGAATCTAATATTTCAAAATCTCTTATCTTTAATCCAATTATTTTTGGATTAGCGTCAAATAATCCTTTTATTTCAAATCCAGCTTTTCTGAATCCAGAATAGTTAGCTATTGCTTGTCCTAAATTACCTGCTCCTATTAGAATTGCATTATATGGTCTGTCTAGCCCTAGAATTTTTCCGATTTCCGCATGAAGGGCTTCGATATTGTACCCATACCCTTGTTGTCCAAATCCACCAAAATTATTTAAATCTTGTCTTATTTGTGATGCCGTAAATCCTATTATTTCACTTAATTCTTTTGAAGATATTCTTTGTACGTCGTTATCAAGTAAGTCACCAAGATATCTGTAATACTTAGGTAGTCTTCTGATGACCGCCATTGATATGTTTTTACCTGCCATCGTCTCACCTCTTTTAATTTAATATTTTCATAACAATATAATTAAATAATACCATATTTTTTAAATAGTTTCATATATCCTTGATTATATTATATCAAAAGTTTATAATTTTAGGTAGTTTAAGGAGGTAGAAAACTTATGATCATTTTATCTTGCAATAATTTGAATAAAAGTTTTGGCGTAGATTCTATCCTTGAAAATGCTAGTTTTACTATAAATGAAGGCGATAAAGTCGGAATCGTTGGAGTTAACGGTACTGGAAAGACGACTTTATTCAAAATTATTTCCGGTGAATATGGATATGACAGTGGGGATATTTACACTTCTAAGGATTGTGAGATTGGTTATTTAGAGCAAAATACCAATTTTTATTCGGAAAATACTATATTAGAAGAGGTTCTTGAAGTATTCAGACCTCTTATCGAAATGGAAGAAAATCTTAGACAACTTGAAATCAAAATAGCTGAAGAAGGAAGTAAATCAGATTCTAAAATCTTAGATAAATTAATGGACGAGTACTCGCACAAAATGGAGCAATTTGCTGCAAATAACGGATACGGATATAAATCCGAGGCGAAAGGTGTTCTTATTGGTTTAGGATTTAAAGACAGTGACTTTGACAAGAAAGTTGATATTCTTTCTGGTGGGGAAAAAACAAGAGTCCTTTTAGGTAAGTTACTTCTTAAAAAACCTACATTATTACTTCTAGACGAACCGACAAACCACCTTGATTCTGAGGCAATTGAGTGGTTAGAGTTCTTCTTAAAGCAATATAGAGGTACTGTTATGCTTATTTCCCATGATAGATATTTCCTAGACCAAGTGGTAAATAGAACTTTCGAAATCTACAACAAAAAACTTAAGACTTATAATGGTAATTACTCTGATTTTATAGAGCAATCTAAAGTCGAAAAAGAATTAGAACTTAAAAAATATGAAGACCAACAAAAAGAACTGAAAAAACAAGAAGAGTCTATCGAAAGGCTTAAGGCTTATGGTCGTGAAAAACATCTTAAAAGAGCTAGAAGTAAGGAAAAAGCTCTTGATAAGGTTGATGTTCTTGATAGACCTGAATTATACAGAAAGAAAGCAAAAATATCTTTTGACCCAGCTGTTGTCAGCGGTAATGATGTAATGCAAGTTAAGGATATTTCTATGGGATATGGCGATAGAATATTATTCAAAGGCTTGAATTTCGAGATATATCGTGGGGAAAAAGTCGCTCTAATCGGGCCAAATGGAATAGGTAAATCGACTTTATTCAAAATAATAATGAACGAACTTACTCCTCTTTCTGGTGATGTGAAACTTGGTACAAATGTAAATGTGGCTTATTTCCACCAAGAGCAAAAAACTCTTGATTTAAATAATACAATTATTGATGAAATTTGGAAAGACAACACACATCTTACTCAAACTCAAATTAGATCTATGCTTGGTGCATTCTTATTTGAAAATGACGATGTATTTAAACAAATTTCTTCACTAAGTGGGGGCGAAAGAGCTAGAATAGCTATATTAAAATTAATCTTATCAAAAGCGAACTTCCTGCTTCTTGACGAACCGACAAACCACTTAGATATAGATTCAAAAGAAGTTTTAGAAGATGCCCTAAATGGCTATACTGGAACAATATTCACAATTTCACACGACAGATATTTCTTAAACACTGTAGTGGACAAAATCTTAGTATTAGACGAAAACGGAATTACTGAATATCTTGGTAACTATGACTATTACATGGCTAAAAAGAAAGAATCTGAAGAGATAAACGCTGTTGTTGAAGAAGAATCAGAAAAAACTAAAACTCAACTTAAAGAAGAAAAGCGTCGTGAACGTGAAGAACGTGAAAGACAAAAGAAAAACAGAAACAAAATAATTAATACAGAAAAAGAAATCGAGCAAATCGAAACTAAAATAAGTGAGCTTGATGAACTTCTTTGTTTAGAAGAAGTTTACTCTAACCCTGAACGTTCTAAAGAAGTTTCACAAGAGAAATCTAACTTAGAAGATAGACTTGCTGAACTTTATGAGCTTTGGGAAGAATTAATGTAATAACTTATTATTTAAATAAAAAAAGTTCTAGTTTACCTCATTTAAGTAGGTATCTAGAACTTTTTATTTTGTCTATTTAATCATATAGTCACTTTATTATATGAGCTTTTTTAATATTTAGAACTAATTTTAAATACTATTTTTTAGCTGCAACTATACTTATTTCAACTAATAAGTTTTCTCTAGCCATGTTAGCTTCTACACAAGCTCTTGCTGGCTCATTTCCGTTTTCTACCCAAGCATCCCAAACTGAGTTCATATCAGCGAATAATGCCATATCTTTTACGTATATAGTTGCTGATAATATGTGGTTTTTGTCAGAACCATATTGGTTTAATATTGTTTCAGCTTTAGCTAAAACTGCTGCAGTTTGTTCTTTCATATCACCTTCGTCGTTAGTTAATCCACTTAAGTAAAGAGTGTTGTTATGTTCAACTACTTTACTCATTCTTCCTGTTCCTTCAAATCTTTTGATTTCCATGATGTCTTCTCCTATTTTGTCATAATTTGTTTATATAATTCTAAAAATTGTTAGTTATTTATCGAACAAAATCTAGATTATATTTTATTAGTTAATGTCTATTTTTAAGTTTGGCACTGCGTTTAATGACATATCATCAATTTTTCCATTTATAAAATTATGATATCCTGCACAACCTATCATAGCTGCGTTGTCTGTGCATAAATCTAATCCTGGGAATTTTATTTCTATGCCTTTTTCGTTTGCCATTTGTGTTATCTTTTCTCTTAGTGCTGAGTTTGCAGCAACACCAC
Organism: uncultured Intestinibacter sp.; assembly: GCF_902468165.1. Lineage (NCBI taxonomy): Bacteria > Bacillati > Bacillota > Clostridia > Peptostreptococcales > Peptostreptococcaceae > Intestinibacter > uncultured Intestinibacter sp. The sequence goes on along the minus strand of NZ_CABQXJ010000008.1, from coordinate 41,798 downwards.
CAGATAAGGCGATTATTTTGTATCCTTTTTCTTCGGCTGCATTAACAGCTTTTGTAGATAATACTTCTACTACTGCCTCTTGGAAAGATGCAGCAACATCTTCTACTACTATCTCTTGTTTTTTCATTTTTTGAGCATTTAAATAATTTAATACTGCTGATTTTAATCCACTAAAACTAAAATCATATGAATCATCTAAGTATGCTCTTGGGAATTCTATTGCATGTTTGTTTCCTTGTTTTGCAAGCTTGTCTATTATTGGTCCACCTGGATATCCAAGCCCCATAGCTCTAGATATTTTATCAAATGCCTCACCAGATGCATCATCTCTAGTTCTTCCTAGGATTTCATAATTTTGATAATCTTTAACCTCAACTAAGTGAGTATGCCCTCCTGAAACTACTAAAGTTATAAATGGAGGTTTTAAACCTTTGTGTTGTATATAGTTTGCATTTATGTGACCTTGCATGTGGTTTACTCCAACTAGTGGAACACCAAGCGTAAACGCAAGTGCCTTAGCATAAGATAATCCTACTAAAAGAGCTCCAACTAATCCTGGTCCATAAGTTACTGCTATGTGGTCGATATCTTCTGCTTTTATTCCTGCTGTGTCTAGTGCCTCTTGATAAACTGCATCTATATTTTCAATGTGTTTTCTTGATGCAACTTCTGGAACTACACCACCGAACTTTTTATGTAATTCAATTTGTGTTGAAACTATATTTGCAAGTACTTCTCTTCCGTTTTTTAATACTGCAACTGCAGTCTCATCACAACTACTTTCTATCGATAAAGTTATTATATCCTTCATTGTTTCACCGCCTCATATTCTAGCTATTTATAATTTTGTATATTTGCGTTTATTAATTTTTTTATTTATATCATTCATTATGCAAATGTCATATTTATAATTCTGATAGCTGATTCCACATTATTATTGCGTCTTCTCTATCGCTATAATATTCTTTTCTGACTCCTGCCATTTTGAATCCATACTTTCTGTATAGATTTTGTGCAACTGTGTTTGAACTTCTAACTTCTAAAGTCATTGAAACTAATCCATGCTCTTTACAAAGTTTCACCATTTCAGCCACTAATCTATCACCTATTTTTTGTCCTCTATAATCGCTGTGTACTGCTACGTTTGTTATGTGACCTTCATCAACAACAAACCAAACGCCCACATACCCAACAATTACAGAATCCAACTCAGCCACAAGATATCTAGCTAAGTTGTTTTTTAGTTCATCCATTAGAGATTTTTTTGACCATGGATCATCAAAACAATTTACCTCTACTCTATGAACTCCATCTATATCGTCTTTTCTCATTGGTCTAATTATTAAGTTATTCATATTTAATTCTGTGCCCAGCCCCAAAATTGGGTTTAAATCCATATGTAAATCTTGATTTATATTATTTAGATTTTCTCGATTCTTTTCCATTTTGAAACCTCACTTTTCTCCAATATTATTAATTATTTTTGTAGACTAAATAGTATTTATATTTATATAGCCTTTATTAATTATTTTTGTTCTTGAAGTTTTCTTTGTTTTTCTTCATATTGTTCTTCTGCTTGTGATTTTCTGATATATAGCGGATTTACTGTATAACAATCGAATATATCTTTTCCTTCATCAAATTTAACTTTCGCCACAGAACATAAACTTCCTGCTTTTGTCACGTTATTTGATGCTGCTGGAATTTCTATATTAGATATTTCTCTTATTTTGTCTTCGTATTTATAAACAGCTTCTCCAACTAATATCCATTGTTCACCGCTTTGTGCTAATTCTTCAAGAAGTTCGTCTATTTGTTGAATTCCGATTTCTTTTATTTCTACTAATTTTGTACCTTCATATTGGTATCTTCCTGTATAAACTTGATTTCTTTGTGCATCTAATATTGAGCATATTTTTTTATCACAAAGGTTCATATTTGCTGCTAAAGCCTCTAGTGAATTAACTCCTATCACGGGTATATCGTTAACATGAGCTATTGCCTTTGCTGTTGCCATACCAATTCTAAGCCCTGTGAAAGAACCTGGACCTTCACAAACTGCAATCGCATCAATCTCACGCACATTTAAATCACTTAAACCTAGCATATTTTCTATCATTGGCATAAGTTTTTGTGAATGAGTTTTTTTAGTGTTAATTGTATATTCACAAATTAATTTATTGTCTTCTATAACAGCTACACTTGCCGCCATAGATGATGTATCTATCCCTAAAATCTTCATTATTTAGTCAACTCCTCAACTATTTTTTCATATTCTTCGCCATAAGGAATAAGCGTCATCTCTCTTCCCATGTCTTTGTAGTTTAATTCTATTTTTAAGTATTCATCTGGTAGTATGTCCTCGATTATATTTGCCCATTCGATTATACATACACCGTCACCATTTATGTATTCTTCAAATCCTATATCGTACATTTCCTCGCTACATCCAATTCTGTATACGTCGAAATGATATAGTGGCATTTTTCCTTCGTATTGGTTCACTATTGTGAAAGTTGGACTTGTGATATAGTCATCTACTTCTAGTGCCTCTGCCAAACTTTGAGTCATTGTTGTTTTTCCTGCACCTAAATCACCGATTAAACAAACTATGCTCCCTGGCTTTAAAAGTTTACCTAACTTAAAACCAATCTCCCTAGTTTCTTGATCGTTATTTAAGTATATATTCTTTATCATCTGTGTGTTTTTCATATTTTCATCTCCGTATCTAATCTACTATTTAAACTATAAGGTGAAATTAATGTTATTTATTACACTCTACAGTTTAAATATAAACCAAATATTATTATATTATACTTTTTAGTAGTTTTATAGGCTTATACGTTATTTTTTCAATGTATAAGACTATATTTATTATAACCTAAAAAAAGTATGAGATATGTCGCTAGCCTTATACTTTTCATTAACTCGATGGAAACTAAAAAACCTGCCCTAACAAAAGGACAGGTTTATTTTTATAAATCTATTTAACTCTTAATATTCTTTCCATCTTTTTATATAATGGTAAAATTACCACTGTCATGATTGCACCTTTTAATATATTAAACGGTATTACTAACCAAATCATAAAAGTGAATAAATCTGTAACTCTGTGGTTTAATACTGTACCCATGCTTATTATTACATCCATTGGCATTACTAATCCGTATAATGGGAATACTATGTAATAATCTACTACTGCACCGACTATCGCCATAAGTATTGTTCCTAAAACACCACCGATTAATACATTTTTATAAGTTTTAGCTTTTCTACATATAAAGCATACCATTAATACATATGGTCCTGCGATTAATATGTTTGCTATTTCACCAACGCCTCCAGTTGTACTTCCTGAAACTGCTTGTAATAAGTTTTTGATTACGACTACTATAAAACCTGCAACAGGTCCCATTGATAATCCACCGAATACTGCTACTATATCTGATAAATCAAGTTTTAAAAATGATGGGAATATTGGTAATGGCACTTCTAAAAATCTTAAAAAATAAGATATAGCTGCCAAAATTCCTATCTGAGCTATCACTCTAGTAGACATTGTTCTTTTTGATTTATGAGTATTTACACTTTGTTGCATAATACATAACCTCCAATAAAATAAATTATTATAGGTCAAATAAAAAAACTCGAGAGAATCTTCTTCTTCGAGTTTTATGAGCAATCATAATAAATAAATCTTTTAAATTTATAACTCTCTTCTCTCATCCAGACTCTACTGTCGGCTTTGGAATTTCACCAAATCAACTAATTAAATAGCTCGCGGGCTTTACCGCCGGTAGGGAATCTCACCCTGCCCCGAAGAATTTTTCTAGTTATTTTATTTTCCTATTCAATTATTATAATAATCAATGTAATAATTTCTGTCAACAAAATTAATATTTTCACATGCTACATTTATACATTATTCTTATTAATTCCATATTTTTTTATATATTGAATATTATTTTTAGCATATATTAGATATAAATTTTTATTTTTTTGTTTACACAATATTATTTTTTGAATTTAAATTATAATTATTTATTTTAATTATAACTTAATGTTATTGTTTCCTTAATATTATTTTTTCACTAATTACATTATTATATTATCTTTTTACTAATTACATTATTCTTATTAATTATTTTTAATGTTTTATTAGTTACTTTCTAATTACTTTTTTATTACTTTTTAATGCTTAGATTTTACATTTAATTTATCTTTTATAAACGACTTTTCCATCTATTATTGTGTATAAAACATTACTTTGGATTTCTAGTGGGTTTCCGTCCCAAATTACTATATCGGCATCTTTTCCAACTTCTATAGAACCAACTCTGTCTTCTATTCCTAAAACTTTTGCTGGATTTATAGTTATCGCCTCTAATGCTTTTTCTTGTTTCATACCGTATTTAACAGCTAATCCCGCACATATAGGTAGATATTGCAGTGGGATTACTGGATGGTCTGTCATTATGCAGATATCCTTCCCTGCATTTGATAAAATCCCAGCAGTTTCAAAAGTTAAGTTTCTAAGCTCAATTTTTGATCTTTCTGATAAAGATGGACCTACTATAAGTGGATAATCTTCTTCTAATAATTCTTCCACTATCATGTGCCCCTCTGTGCAGTGATCTAGTGTAAGTTTTAAATCGAATTCTTGAGCAATTCTTATCGCTGTGAACATATCGTCAGCTCTGTGTGCATGTGCTTTTAAAGGTATTTCCTTTTTTAACACAGGTATAAGCGATTCTAATTTTATATCAAATTCTGGCTTATCTATATCTTCATCTTCTTCTGCCGATTTTAAGTCAAATAAATATTCTTCTGCCTTTCTTAAATTCTCTCTAAGTAATGCAGCAATCGCCATTCTTGTCTGTGGTGTATTATCATTTGAACCGTAGCATGATTTTGGATTTTCACCAAATGCAACTTTTGATGCAACTGGATTTTTGATTATCATTTTGTCTATTCTTCTACCAAAAGTTTTGATTGCAGCTGCTTGTCCACCCATAACATTTGCACTTCCAGGAGTTGTGCAAACTGCTGTTATTCCACCTTCATACGCCTCTTTAAATGTTCTATCCATTGGATTTATTCCGTCGATTACATTTAAGTGTGGTGTTATAGGGTCAGTTTCTTCGTTTCCATCAGCACCTTCTACTCCCATTCCGTCTTCCCAAAGACCTAAATGAGTGTGTGCATCGATAAACCCTGGATAGATGAATTGCCCTTGTGCATCTATTATTTCTAATGTATCCGTATTTGGGTCAAAATCAAACTCACCATTAGCTCTCAGTTCCTTGTTAAGCTCTTCGTAGTCATCTTCTCTTCCTATAACTTCACCATCAAGTACAAACTCTGTGCTTAATGAATTTAGTTTTTCCCCCATTGCTACTATTTTTTTATCTTTTATTAATATTCCTATTTTCTGTATTCCTTTAGTAATTGTATTTACTGTTCCATTTTTTATAAGTAACACTATATGCCTCCAATTTTATTATATTTTTATAATCTATCTCAAGTTATTTGTTGTTTATTTTTTAAATATCGTGTTTCTAAGTTAACATATAAATGATTCTAAAACAAGATGTACAACATAAATAGTATAACAAAAATCCGCATCCGCATTTTAATATGCGAAAGCGGATTTTCTAATTACACAGATTTTATAATTACAGTTTCATAGATAATGAAACGCGTCCCTTATCTAAATCTATTCCTATAACTTTAACATCTACAACATCACCAACAGATACTACTTCCATTGGATCTTTTACAAATTTATTGCTCATTTGTGATTTGTGAACAAGTCCGTCGTTTTTAATTCCTATATCGACAAATGCACCAAAATCAACGACATTTCTGACAGTACCTTTAAGCACCATGCCTTCTTGTATATCTTCAATTTTTAATACATCTGTTCTTAATATAGGTTTCATACCTTCATCTCTAGGATCACGACCTGGTTTCTTAATTTCTAAAATTATATCTTTTAAAGTAGGCTCTCCTACTTCTAATTTTTTGCTTATTTCTTTTAGACCTATATTTTTAACTCTATCGTCTATATCATCAATATTTTTGCTTTCGATATCATCCATAGTATAGCCTAACATCTCTATCATCTTTTTACAAACATCATAACTTTCAGGATGGACACCAGTATTATCTAGTGGATTTTTACCATCAGCAATTCTCATAAATCCAGCACATTGAACAAATGCACTTGGTCCAAGTCTTTTAACTTTTTTAAGTTGGGCTCTTGATGTAAATGCTCCATTTTCTTCTCTATATGTAACTATATTTTTTGCCACTGTTTTGCTTATTCCAGAAACATGTTCAAGTAATGAATAAGATGCTGTATTTAAATCAACACCAACACTATTAACAGAGTCCTCAACAACTCCATCTAAAACTTCTGTAAGTCTCTTTTTATTTAGGTCGTGTTGATATTGTCCAACACCTATATTTTGTGGCTCTATTTTTACAAGTTCTGCAAGTGGGTCTTGAAGTCTTCTACCTATTGAAATTGCACCTCTTATAGATACATTGATGTCTGGATGTTCTTCTGCTGCCAATTCTGATGCAGAGTATATTGATGCTCCAGCCTCACTAACAATTACATATTGAGTATTTAAGTTTTCTTCTTTTATTAAATCAGCTATCATTTTTTCAGACTCTCTAGATGCAGTACCATTACCGATTGCTATTACATCTATGTCATATTTTTTGACTAAATCTACAACTGTCTTTTTAGCTGATTCCATTTTTGCCTGTGGTTTATGTGGATATACTATTGATTGATCAAGGAATTTACCATTTCTATCTACAACAGCTATTTTACATCCATTTACATAACCAGGGTCAAATCCCATAACTACCTTGCCTTTTAGCGGTGGTTGTAATAGTAGATTTTTTATATTTTCACCAAATACACTGATTGCTCTCTCTTGTGCATTTTCTGTTAAATAAGCTCTTATCTCTCTTTCTATAGAAGGGAAAATAAGTCTTTTGTATGAATCCTCGATAGCTGATAGAATTTCTGTCTTATTTTTTGAATTGTTTTTATTTATGTATTTATTTTCTATATAATTTAATACTTTGTCGTTATCTATTTCTAACTTAACTTTTAAGAAGTTTTCCTTTTCTCCTCTATTTATTGCAAGAACTCTATGTGATGCCATTGTTCTAACTGGCTCACTATAATCATAGTACATGTCATAAACTGATTTTTCGTCAGTTGTATTTTGAGTTACGACAATACCATGGTCTATAGCTAATTTTCTTATGTATTTTCTTATTTCTGCATCATCAGACACAACTTCAGCGATTATGTCTAAAGCTCCTTTAAGTGCATCTTCAACATTTTCTACACCTTTTTCTGTGTTTATATAATTAGAGGCCTCCATATTTATATCAGCTATATCTTGTTTTAATAGAGATTGAGCTAAAGGTTCTAATCCTTTTTCCTTAGCTATTGTTGCTCTTGTTCTTTTCTTTTGTTTATAAGGAGCATAAATATCTTCAACTTCTTGAAGTGTTTTTGCTTTTGCTATATTAGTTTTTAGTTCTTCAGTTAATTTTCCTTGCTCATCTATTATTCTAGTTACATCTTCTTTTCTGCTTTCTAAATTTCTAAGATAAGTAAGTCTTTCGTTTAACTGTCTTAAAGTGACATCGCTCATCTCGCCTGTCATTTCTTTTCTATATCTTGCAATGAAAGGGATTGTATTTCCTTCATCAATTAGTTTTATAGTGTTATCTATATACTCCCTTTTAATCTTAAACTCTTTTTCTAAAATGTTATATATATCCAACCCAAACAACTCCTTTAAAAAACAGGGAGCCACGTGTATTTGTAGCCCCCCTGTATTATTTTTTATTGATTTTTCATTTTATTCATTTTTAAATATTCATTTATGAATAAATTGATATTTCCATCCATTACGCTATCCACGTTTCCAATCTCCGCATTAGTTCTGTGGTCCTTCACTAATTTATAAGGTTGGAATACATAGGACCTTATTTGGCTACCCCATGTTATTTGTGAATATTTACCCTGGATGTCCTCAATTCTTTCTTTGTTTTCTAATTCTTTTAAATGAATCAATTTACCTTTTAACATCTTCATTGCAGTGTCTTTATTGGCAAATTGTGAACGTTCATTTTGGCATTGAACAACAATTCCTGTTGGAATATGAGTTATTCTAACCGCAGAATCAGTTTTGTTTACGTGCTGTCCTCCAGCTCCAGATGATCTATATGTGTCGATTTTTAAATCATTAGGATTTATCTCAACATCAATCTTGTCATCAAGCTCTGGCGTAACATCTACTGAAACGAAAGATGTATGTCTTTTTCCTGATGCATCAAAAGGTGATATTCTGACGATTCTATGAACGCCTTTTTCACTTTTTAGATACCCGTAAGCATTTGTTCCTTGAATCAGTAGCGTAACACTTTTTATCCCTGCCTCTGGGTCACTTATCATGTCTAATGTTTTGACCTTGAAGTTATTTTGGTCAGCCCATCTAAGGTACATTCTAAGTATCATTTGTGCACAATCTTGTGCATCTAATCCACCAGTTCCAGCATTTATAGATAAAACAGCATTATTGGCATCGTATTTTCCATTTAATAAAGTTTTTATTTTAACTTCATCTATTTTATCTTCAAGTGTTTTTATAGATTTTTCGATGTCACGTTCAATCGACTCATCCTCTTCCTCAAGACCAAGTTCTATTAAAACTTCTATGTCTTCTAAGTTAGAGTTTAATTCTTCATATTCAGAGATTATGTTTTTTAAATCGCTGTTTTGTTGAAGAATTTTTTGAGCTCTTTCGTTATCATCCCAAAAATCTTGTTTATTTATTTCTTCTTCGTATTTTTGAATTTGTGCTTTCTTTGAAGCGATGTCAAAGGGAAACACCCAATTCTGTTAAATCTTTAGACATTGTCTCAACTGACTGTCTATAATCTAATTCTCTTAGCATTAGATCCTCCTAGTTTTTGCCACAGCAGTTTTTATATTTCTTACCACTTCCACATGGGCAAAGGTCATTTCTTCCTACTTTTGTTTCCTTAACAACTGGTTGTTTAGGTTCATCAGTTGGAGCTTCTATTGTATCAACATCAACTATTTGTTTTCTTTCAGTTGGTTGTTTTTCTATAGTTATTCCGAATAAGTATCTAACTGTATCTTGTCTTATTTGGTCAACCATTTCGTCAAACATATTGAATCCTTCTAGTTTGTATGCTATTACTGGGTCTTGTTGACCTAAAGCACGAAGTCCTATACCTTGACGTAATTGATCCATAGCATCTATGTGGTCAATCCAGTGACTATCAACACATTGTAAAAGTATGATTCTTTCTATTTCTCTCATTCTTTCTGGTGTGATAACTTCTTCTTTTTCTTTGTATATAGCAAGTGCTATTTCGTAGATTTTTTCGATTAATTCTTCACCTTGTAAAGTTTCTAGTCCTTCAACTTCTAAACTTTCAGCTGGCATAAATGAAGTATATAGGTAGTTTTTTAATTCTGTGTAATCTACTTTTTTATCTTCTGTATATGCTTCAACAGCAGCACCTATTCTGTCTTTTATCATAGATTGGATATATTCGTGTATATCTTCTCCTTCAAGAACGCTACTTCTTTCAGCATATATAACTTGTCTTTGTTTATTCATAACATCATCATATTGAAGTACATGTTTTCTTATACCGAAGTTTCTACCTTCGACTTTCTTTTGTGCATTTTCAATTGATTTAGTTAACATTTTGTGTTCGATAGGCATATCTTCTTCTAAACCTATTCTTTCAACAACACCTTGTATTCTTTCGCTACCGAATAATCTCATAAGATCATCGTCAAGTCCTATATAGAATCTTGATGAACCTGGGTCACCTTGACGTCCAGAACGTCCTCTTAACTGGTTATCGATTCTTCTAGATTCATGTCTTTCAGTACCGATTATAGCAAGTCCACCTGCTTCTTTAACAGCTTCTTGTTCTTTAGCAGCTTGGTCTTTAAATTGGTGATATAGTGAGTCGAAAGTTTCTTTAGCTTTTGCTAAATCTTCGTTTTCTGCTAATTCTTCAGCATCTATACTAGTATCAACTCTCTTGATTGAATCATCAGTAAATCCATGTTTCTTTAATTCTTTTTTAGTTAAGAATAATGGGTTACCACCAAGCACGATGTCAGTACCACGACCAGCCATGTTTGTAGCTATAGTAACTGCTCCAAGTCTACCTGCTTGTGCTATTATCTCAGCTTCTTTTTCATGGTTTTTAGCATTTAATACTTCGTGTTTTATACCTTTTCTCTTAAGTATTTGAGAAAGTAATTCTGATTTTTCTATTGAAACTGTACCAACTAGTACTGGTTGGTTTTTAGCATGTCTTTCAAGTATATCTTCTGCTACAGCGTTGAATTTACCTCTTTCGTTTTTATAAACTACATCAGGTAAGTCTTGTCTTAAAATTGGTTTATTTGTTGGTATTTGTACAACGTCCATTTTGTAGATTGATTTAAATTCTTCTTCTTCTGTTTTAGCTGTACCTGTCATACCTGCAAGTTTTGAATACATTCTAAAGAAGTTTTGGAATGTTATTGTAGCAAGAGTTTTTGATTCTCTTTGTACGTGTAAACCTTCTTTTGCTTCTATAGCTTGATGTAAACCTTCTGAATATCTTCTACCAAACATTAGACGACCTGTAAATTCGTCAACTATAACTATTTCGCCATCTTTAGAAACGTAGTCTACGTCTTTTTTCATTATAGCGTGTGCTTTAAGCGCTTGGTTGATGTGGTGGAATAATTCAGTATGTTCAACATCTGTTATATTCTCAACGTTGAAGTAAAGTTCTGCCTTTTTAATACCAGATTCACTTAATGAAACTGCTTTTTGTTTTTCATCTATTTCATAATCTCCATCTGATGGAAGTTCTTTTTCTTCTTCTGTTTTTTCTTGTTGTGTTTTACTTGGTCTTTTTAATGTTAATACGAATGTATTAGCATCTGTGTATAAATGCGTAGATTTATCCCCAGGTCCAGATATTATAAGTGGTGTTCTAGCTTCGTCTATTAATATAGAATCGACCTCATCGACGATAGCATAGTTTAATTCTCTTTGAACTCTTTGTTCTTTGTGAATTACCATATTATCTTTTAGGTAATCAAATCCGTACTCGTTGTTTGTTCCGTATGTTATATCGCATTCATATTGTTTTCTTCTTTCTTCTGGACTTTGTCCGTGAACTATAACCCCTACAGTAAGTCCTAAGAATTCGTAAACTTTTCCCATTTCCTCTTTATCACGTTTTGCTAAGTAGTCATTTACTGTAACAACGTGGACACCTTTACCTTCAAGAGCGTTAAGATATACAGGCGCTGTTGCAACTAATGTTTTACCTTCACCTGTTTTCATTTCAGCTATTCTACCTTGATGTAAAACCATCCCCCCGATAAGTTGTACTTTGTAGTGTCTCATACCTAAAACTCTTTTTGAAGCTTCTCTAACGGTAGCAAAAGCTTCTGGTAGTATGTCGTCTAAAGTTTCGCCTTTTGCTAATCTGTCTTTAAAAGTATTTGTCATACTTTTTAATTCTTTATTAGTCATGGCTTCGAATTTTGGTTCCATAGCATCTATTTGATCAGCTATTTTTTCAAACCCTTTTAGTTCTCTTTTGTCTGCCATGTTAAATAAGTTATCTAAAAAACCCATTGTTTCGCATCTCTCCTCATTGCATAAATTATACTATTATACATTTTAACATAAAATTTGAATATTTAATATTAAATATTGCCTCAATCGTTTATTTTAATACTATTTTATCCCATTTAATTAAATTTAAATTCATTTTAATTTAATTCTATATTAATTACTTTATTAATTGCTTATATTTCTTCATCCTCACTATCTTCTTGAGGTAGATAAGCATCTGTATCTTCAAAGCTAAGTTTGTCTATATTTTTAAGTTTTCGGTTAATTTGTCTAGTTCTAGTTCCTACTAATTTGTCTATTTCTGAGCTAGCTTGATTTAATTTATTTTGTGCAGAATTAAGCACTGTTTCAAACTTAGAAAACTCAGTTTTAACAGCTCCAAGTATCTTCCAAACTTCGCTCGAATGTTTTTCTATAGCAAGACTTCTAAATCCCATCTGTAAGCTGTTTAAAAGGGCTACGAGCGTTGTAGGACCTGTTATGTTGACCTTGTACTCTCTTTGAATTAATTCCACTAAATTTTGATTTTTTAGGACTTCTGCATAAATCCCCTCTGTAGGTAAAAACATCAATCCAAAATCAGTTGTATTTGGAGGGTCTATATATTTATCCCTTATATCTTTAGCTGATTTTTTTATAAATCTTTCTAAGTTCTTTGAATTAACTTCAATTTGAGCTTGGTCTTGCATGTCATATGCCTCCAACAATTTATTATAAACTTCTAGTGGAAATTTTGCATCTAGTGGCAAGTATACCATTTTGTTATCATAGTCCTTGCCTGGTAATTTTATAGCAAATTCTACAGTTTCTCGTGAACCTTTTTTAGTTATTACGTTCTTTTCATATTGTTCAGGTGAAAGAAACTGCTCTAATATTCTTTCCAATTGTATCTCGCCTAATACGCCTCTTGTCTTTGTATTTGAAAGGACTTTTTTTAAGTCACCAACACCAGCCGCAAGACTTTGCATTTCGCCGAGACCTTTATGCACTTGTTCAAGCCTTTCACTCACCACTTTAAATGATTCACTAAGTCTTTTTTCTAGTGTATTTTGTAGTTTCTCATCAACTGTAACTCTCATTTTTTCGAGATTTTCTTCTGTCGATTTTGTAAGTTCCGTAAATTTTTCATTTTGGAGTTTAGTTAAATCATCTATACTATTTCTAAGATTGTAGTTAAATGCATCTAAAGTTCTCTCCATCGTTCTTGAATATGTATCAAATTGATTCTTTTGAAGTTTTGATAACTCTATCATATTAGCTAATATAGATGAACTCAGTTTGTCAATTGAGCCAGCAATTTCAGATCTATTTGATTTTTCGTTTTTTCTAGATTCTTCCCTATTTACACTCATCTCTTCTCTAAGTGTTTTTTCTACTGATATTAGTTTTTGGTCTATGTTTTTTTGCATAGGAGTTATATCTACTCCTTTTGATTTTATCGATATATAAATGTTTATTATCAATAAAATTATCACCACAACCAATAATATTTCTATCATTTACCCCTCTCCTTTCTTTTTAATTATTGACATATTTTTTATATTATTTTCGCTATATTTATTTTTTGTTGGAATTTAAAAGAGCTATCGATAATTTCTTATCGATAGCCCGCTACTTTCATTCTCTAATTAATTTGTTTCATACTATTATTCATGTTCAATTAATCCATATCCGCCTGTTTCACGTCTATAAACTATTGAAATCTCATCTGTGTCTATATTTCTAAACATATAGAAATCATGTCCTACTAATTCCATTTGTAATACTGCTTCTTCTGGACTCATTGGTTTCATATCGAATTTTTTGTGTCTTTCTATTACTATATCAAATTCTCCATCATTTTCATCAAAGCCATTGTCTTCGATATTTTGGAATCTTATGCTATCTTGACCTTTAGATTGATATTTACCTTTTAATTTATTTTTATATCTTCTTAATTGTTTATTAAGTTTGTCATAAACAACATCAATTGCAGCATATAAACTTTCTTGGCTATCTTCAGCTCTTATTATAGGTCCATTTATAGGGATTATTGTTACTTCTATTTTTTGTTTTGCTTTTCTAGCGCTTACAGTAACTTTAACTTCAGTGTCTTCATGTAGATATTTTTCTAGTTTACCTAATTTATCTTCTACAGCCCCTTTGATTCCATCTGTAAGTTCTATCTTTTTTCCTGTTATTAATATTTTCATAAGAACAGCTCCCTTCACTATGCAAAGTTCATAGTATGTACTTCACCAATTATGATAATTTTTTTATGTTTTAATATATATTCTCCACCAGTTTTAAATATCCTTTTAATTTTTAATTTTTTTTTAAATTTTTTTAACTTATTTTTTGAATATATTTTAATATAATAAAACATTTTGTCTAAATGTGGATTAAATTGTCCACAAAGCCTGTGCATAATGTGGATAACTCTGTTAATAACTTTTTATATATTGAAATTTCAACATTTTAAAAAATCCATATATCCACAATACATATGTTTGGATGTTAGTAACATCAAAATTTTTGCATTAAATCTAATAAATCATTGTTTATAAAGACTTGTTTTTGGAAAAATAATTTTTACTTTTGTAAATCTTTTATATTCAGATTCAATATTTATATCTAAATTCATTTTGTTGCAAAGTTTTTTACAAAGATATAACCCCATGCCTGTTATTAATCAAATTTTGTCAAAATATAAAACAGCAACGGATAACTTTACATTACCAATTGCTGTTTTCTCTCTACATAATAATTCTCGATATTTCTACTGTTACTATTTTTAAAATTATTCCGGCACACATTATAAAAAATAAAATTTCTCTAACATTTTGGCTTTTTACAAATAATGATATGATAGATGAAATTATAATAATGCCAGCTCCTATACATCCTATTATAGTCGGGATGCTCACAAGTTCAAATATTCCACCGGCTATAGCTGTCCCCTCAACAGCATTTTGAATAGTAATATCCAGTCCATCTCGCGCTGCTGCAAAACAACAAACCACAAGGCCGTATATAACAAGAATTAATATTCTTCTACCCCAAAATTGTATATTGTCCCTATTGATAAAACAATAAGACATAAATCCAATCAATATAAGAATGAGTATTGTTGTAATTATAGTCGTAGTGTTTGAAAAATATAATTTCACACTATTCGCCCCTCTTTCCATACCAATCTAAAATTGCCTTTAGATTCTTTTCATCAACGTATTTTCCTCCATGTAACATCATTTCTAACATTTGATCTTCTTCTTGTGTTCTATCTTGTTTATTAGCAAGACCTTTCCCTGCTGTTTTGACCATAATTGTCATCATAAGTTTATAAATTCCATGGAGTTTTTTAACATCGAAACCACCTTGTAAAGTAAAGACTGGTTTTGAGCTTGGAATTTTATTTTTCGTTCTAACTTCTTTAACTTGTGTTCCTGTTGCCCCCATCCCAACAGCACCTACAGCACACACATCATAATCTTTTATTGCTTTTTTATATCCCTTTACTCCACTTGCCATAATCCAGCCAAGATATATAATTTTACCGCCTGGTTTAACCTTATTTTTTATTTCATCAAGTGAATAATAAGGCAAAGATAATTTATCACTTAATAATTTAGCGTATTCTTTTGTTGTACCAGTGTTTGAAGTATAAACTATTGCTTCCATCTTTTTCTCCCTTCTTATTAATTTATTATTGTTACTCTTAATCTAAATTTTTTATAGACTATTTTTACTAATTATTTATTTTTTTAGAAAACCTCTCAACATGATTTTTTAACATTTCCGTTAAATCATCACCCTCTCTTTTATTATCATAAAGACTATACATCAAGAAAATTGGACCATAAAACTCAATTGCCAATTGTTTTGCCTCTTCTTTTTTTCCTGTTATTCCTGCAAACAAATATGTCATATAGTCTATCGGCCCAGAAACCAAGTATTTCTGATATAAATCTGACATTTCTTGATTTCTATACTGCTCTAAAGTAAGCATCCTTCTGAATAAAGATGAAAATTCTTCTTCCGTCCAATGTTTAAATTGTGCTTCTGTATAAATTCTGATTTTATCAGTAGATATATTTCTATATTCTTTTATGATTTCATCCATATTTCCATCTGGCATATTGTACTCTCTTGCCCTTTCATAATCTAATTCATCCATTCTATTTATAATACTGTCAAAAATATCTCTTTTGTTTTTATAATGCTTATATAATGCACTTTTCGCCATTCCTAATTCCCCAGAAATTTTGCTGATTGAAACAGCTTCATATCCATCCTGGGCAAACAGTTTAAGCGATGTTAATAAAATTTTCTCTTTTGTCGTACACATTTTAAACCTCCTTAGCGAACCATCGTTCACCTTATATTTATATAGTAGTGAACGGTAGTTCACTTGTCAAGTAATAAATCTAACTTTTTTAGTTTATATCTTTATTCCTCTATATTTTTCTTATATCCAAAATAAGTTGCTATAAAATATATCAAGTATATAAATAAAAATAATGATAGGCTATATAATATTGCATATAAATATGAGTATTCGCTACTTAGTACTGGATTAAGAAGACCGTTTAATGAGGTTGTAACTGAAATATCAATTATAAGTGGATAAATTACTGGGAATAAAAAGAATATTAATAATTGCTTTCTTATTGTTTTATATATTTGGCTTTGCTCTACGCCTAATTTACTTAAAATTGAATAATGATATTTATATTTTGTGGAATCACTCAAGGTTTGTATTGCTAAGATAGTCGCTACAATTGCTGTGAATATAAATGCTATATACAAAAGAATAAATGAAAATATGGTTAATACTAATCTATTTTCTGATATCACTTCTCCTTTTATATCTAAATTATATGGATAAAACTCTGATTTTTCTTTATCATTTTTCATAGTACTTTTAACATATTTACATATATCGTTATATAACTTTTCTGTTGTTTGCTCTTTTGTATTCATCATTATAAATTTATCTAATATTTTCATATCTGAGACTGCATCATCTGGAACAATTATATATGTTCCAAATTCTTTGCTCATCTTCGAAAACATAAATTTCATTGTATAATTGATTAGCCATCCAATTACAAATACTACTAGCACACTCACTTCTATAACAGCTAGTCTAAAATTCATCATCGTACTAGATAATCTTTTATACTTCTTTTTGCATTTCTAATTGCTAACTTTCTCAACATTTTTGCTATATCGTTTACCATTTCATCTATTTTATTTTCATTCTTTTTATTTATAATTAGTGAAAGTGATATATTTTCAGCTATTGTCAAAGTATCTAGTAAATTAAAATCTTGGAATACAAACCCCAAATTATTTCTTCTAAATGATGCTATATCTCTATCTTTTATTTCCGTTATATCCTTATTATTGATTATAATTTTGCCAGCTGTAACTGTGTCTATTGTTGAAATGCAATTTAAAAGTGTAGTTTTTCCACTTCCGCTAGCCCCCATAATCGCCACAAATTCTCCTTCATTTACAATAAATGAAATATTATCTATTGCCTTTGTTATATTATTTTTTGTTCCATAGTATTTTTTTAGATTCTCTATTTTTAAAATATTTTGCATAAAATCCACCTCTTTTACTTAGGATTTAAGATCTTAAATTTAATTATTTTTATTAGTTAACCTATAATTATTGTATCAACAAAAGGTATAGGATTTTATTACACTTTTGTTAGGTTGATTATTATATTTTAAAATTTAACCTAAACAAAATTGCTTATATGTCTTAAAATATATAAATAGCTGAAAATAATATAAAAAGGAGTTTGAATAATGATAACTAAAGAAATGATAGAAAACGAAAAAGGTTATTACGCAAAACATTTTGCTATGGACCATTCGTTAAAAACAAATGCTCAAAATTTATTGTGGGAGTTTAATAATACAAGACCTGATGAAAGTGAAAAACGCGCTAGTATTTTACAAAAATTGTTTGGAACTTGTAGTCCTATAACTTTTATCGAACCAAATTTTAAATGTGACTATGGTTTTAATATTCACACACACGGATTTGCCTTCATAAATTACAATTGTGTTATGCTTGATACTTCTCCAATTAATATTGGTGAAAATGCATTTATCGGACCTGGGACTTGTCTTTCTTGTGCGGGCCATCCGATTTATCCTTCTGAACGTATTGTTGAGGGTATTTCTACATCTAAACCTATAACTATCGAAAACGATGTTTGGATTGGGGCTAATTGTACAATCTTTGGTGGCGTTACAATTGGGGCTGGAACTGTAATCGGCGGTGGTAGCGTTGTAACAAAAGATATCCCTGCCGGTGTTGTTGCTGCTGGAAACCCATGTCGTGTTTTACGTCCTATAACTGAAGAAGATAGATTAAATTTAACAAAGGATTTCAGAATTTTATAGAATACTTTTATATCAGAAAATCAAAACAAATTTTTATTTACTTAAAATGTATCATATTTTCTATACAAAAAAAGTAGGTGCATTTGCACCTACTTTTTTCAAAGTTTATGAATTATTTTGTTACTAATTCAACTTCAACTGGTATAGATTTTTCAACAGCTTCTCCGTTTATTATTTTTATAGCTGTTTCTACTGCTGTTGCACCCATTAAGTCTGGTTTTTGAGCAACTGTTGCTGCCATTTTACCTTTTTTAATTGCTGCTACTGCATCATCTGTTGAGTCGAATCCAACAACTATTATGTTTTTGCTTCCGATTGCTTCTACTGCTCCAAGTGCCATTTCGTCATTGTGAGCGAATACACCTTTTATATCTGAGTTAGATTGAAGCATATTTTCCATAACTGTCATACCTTCAGAACGATTGAAGTTAGCTGTTTGACTAGATACAACATTTAATTGGTCATCTGCTATTTTGTGGAATCCTGCTCCTCTGTCTATTGTTGCACTTGAACCTGAAGTTCCTTCTAACTCAACAACTTTTGCATCTTTTCCAACTAAACTTACTAAGTATTCTGTTGCCATTCTCGCACCTTCAACATTGTCAGATGCTATTGAACAATCTACATCTACACCGTTAACTGCACGGTCTAAAGATATAACTTTGATACCTTTTGCTATTGCATCTTTTACTGCTGGTGCAACTGCATCAGAATCAACTGGGTTTACTATTAAAACACTTATATTTTTTGAAATTAAATCTTCTATATCACTTGTTTGTTTTGCTGCATCATCACCAGCATCTACTACTATTAAATCTCTTCCTTCTTCTTTTGCTTTATCCTTCGCACCTTGGCTTAATGTTACGAAGAATGGGTTATTTAGTGTAGATACTGAAAATCCTATGCTTCCGTTTCCTACTAAACTTCCGTCTGAACTTGCTCCATTTTCTTCACCTTCTATACTACATCCTACTAAAGAGAATGCTAATATTGCTGATGAAACAAGAGCAACTAATTTTTTAAGTTTCATTTTTATCCTCCTAATATTTACGGGCTATTTTTAATACTTAACGTTTACGGTCTGATAAAACTGCTATTAATATAACTAATCCTTTTACTACATCTTGATAGTAAGAAGATACACCTAATATGTTTAATCCGTTATTTAATACTGCTATTATTAGAACACCTACAAATGTTCCCCATATTCTACCTCTACCACCGTTCATACTAACTCCACCAAGTGCAACTGCTGCGATTGCATCTAGTTCATATCCGTCACCTAGTGTTGGTTGTGCTGAACCTAAACGAGATAAAAGTATTAATCCTGCCATAGCTGCCATTAATCCTGAGATTGCATAAGTAGCTATTTTAGTTTTGTCTATGTTTATACCTGCTAATTTTGCAGATTTTTCGTTACTACCTGTTGCATAAACTTTACGTCCAAAAGTAGTTCTTTCTAATATAAACATAAATCCTATAAATATTAATATAAACATTATTACTGGGAATGGGATATTTAATATAAGCCCTTTTCCTACGAATTTTAATAAATAACTATCTCCTAAGTTAGAGATTGGTTTACCATCCATGAAGATCATTGTTAATCCTCTGAATACTGTCATTGTTATTAATGTTGCGATGAATGGTTGTAAACGACCTTTTGTTACAAACACACCACTTATTATACCGAATACTACACCTAATACTAATGCTACTATCATAGCTATTGCTACTGGTGTTCCATTAGCTATTAAACTAGCACATATTGCTGTTGTAAGAGCCAATACCGAACCAACTGATAAGTCGATTCCGCCAGTTAAAATAACACAAGTCATCCCGAAGGCAATCAGTCCGTTTATTGAAGATTGTCTAAGTAATGATAAGAAGTTCTTTACTGTTCTGAACTCTGGGCTTATGATACTTATCACCGCTACTAAAAGAATTAAGGCAATTACCGCACCTAAATCTTGTATACGATTCATTACTTTCTTATTTTCCATTTAGTTCTCCTCCTGTTGCTAAAGTCATGATACTTTCTTGGTTTGCTTCTTCTTTATTTAAAATTCCTCTTACTTCGCCTTCTCTTACTACCATAACTCTATCAGACATTCCTAAAACTTCTGGTAGTTCAGATGAGACCATAATTATCGCAACGCCTTTTGCCGCAAGTTCGTTAATTATGTTGTAAATTTCTTTTTTCGCTCCTATATCAACACCTCTTGTTGGCTCATCTAGGATTAAAACTTTTGGATTAGTGTAAATCCATTTTGCAAATATTACTTTTTGCTGATTCCCACCACTTAAATTATTACATTCGTGTTGCGGTCCAAAGCATCTTATTCTTAATTCTTCTATTCCTTTATTAACAAGTTCTTGTTCTTTTTTCTTATTTATAACTCCACCGTTAGAAATTCTTCCAAGGTTAGCTAAAGAAATATTTTTCATTATACTTTCTTCAAGCATTAAACCTTCTACTTTTCTATCTTCTGTTATAAATCCAATACCATTTTGTATTGCTTGTTGTGGATTTTTATTTTTTATTTCTTTTCCATCTAAGAATAGTTGTCCAGTTACATTTGGCATGTTACCGAATATAGCTTGCATTATTTCCGTTCTACCTGCACCCATAAGTCCTGATACACCTAAAACTTCTCCTGCACGAACTTCAAATGATACATTTTCAAATGCACCTGGGCAGTTTAAGTTTTTAACTTCAAATGCAACATCACCTATCTTAGAATTTCTAACTGGATATCTTTCTCCAATTTCTCTACCTATCATCATTTTAACTATGTCATTCATATCTATATCTGCAATTCTTTTTGTATCGATATAAGTACCATCTCTAAGAATTGTTATACGATCACATAATTCAAATATTTCTTCCATACGGTGAGATATGTAAACTATTGAAACACCTTTTTTTCTAAGGGAATTTACTACTTTGAATAATACTTCTGTTTCACTTTGAGTTAATGCTGCTGTTGGTTCGTCCATGATTAATACTTTTGCATCTACCATAAGAGCTTTTGCAATTTCTATCATTTGTTGTTGTCCTATAGATAATTCATCCATTCTTTGAGTTGGGTCTATATCAACTCCAAGCATATCTAGAATTTCTTGAACTCTTTTTCTCATTGCTTTTCTGTCGCATATTCCAAATACTTTTTTAATTTCTTTTCCTAAAAACATATTTTCTTCGACAGTTAAGTCAAATAATACATTTAACTCTTGATGAATAAATACTATCCCTGCTTTTTCAGCTTCTTGTGGGTTGTTATAACAAACTTCTTTCCCATCTACTATAACTTGTCCAGCATCTTTAGTGTAAACACCTGTTAGAATCTTCATTAAAGTCGATTTTCCTGCTCCATTCTCTCCCATAAGAGCATGAACTTCACCATCATCTAATAAGAAACCAGCATTTTTTAAAACTGCATTTCCTCCAAACGACTTATCGATTCCACGCATTTCAATTTGCATATCTCTACCTCCTTGTTTTTGTTAGAAAATACATCCCGACTGTAAAATTATATTTGCATATGGAGTTGTTTCTCCAGTACGTATTACAGCTTTGCATTCTCTTGTCATTTGCTTTAATCCAACATGCGAAACATATTCTACTTCTACATCTTGTCCTTTGAAGTATTCTGTTATTTCTGCTAATACTTGTGGATTATGTTCTTTTATTTCTTCTGCTAAAACTATTTTTTCTATTTTCATATCGTTGCCAACTTCTTTTAAAACGTCCATGAAAGTTGGTACTCCGAATTTTACTGCTAAATCAATTCTTTCTGTTTCATCTGGGATTGGAATACCGCAATCACCTATACATATACAATCTGTATGTCCCATATATGAAAGTACTCTTGATATATCACTATTTAATATTCCATGTCTTTTCATTGATACTTTTCTCCTTACTTTTGCTTTTTACTGTAACTCTTTTTCTACTTCGCTTACTGTCGGCATTCCTGTTTGTGCACCGAATTTTTCTGTAGATAAACTAGCTGCTGTATTTGCAAAAGTTAATGCAGTTTTTATATCTGCTCCATTTGCTATTTTTACTGAGAATGCACCGTTTAGCGTATCTCCTGCACCTGTTGTATCAGCTACTTTAGCTGGTCTTGCTGGTACATTTAATATTTCACCATTTTTTAAACATGTAGAAACTCCTCTTGACCCTTGAGTTATTAATAATTTTTCTGGGTATTTTTTTAGAAGTTCTTCTGTTGAAAGTTCTTTACCAAATATTAAAACTGCCTCATGCTCATTTGGTGTTAAGTAAGTTACTTTTTCTACAACTTCCATTGGTACTTCAGCTGCTGGTGCTGGATTTAATATAACTGGTATATTATTTTCTGCACAGAACTCAACTGTGTAGTGTACTGTTTCTAGTGGTATTTCATGTTGAAGTACTACCATGTCATAATTTTTTAATTCTTCTTTTATACTATCTATATATTCTTTATCTACTTTTCCATTAGCTCCTGGAACAACTATTATTGTGTTGTCATTTTCTGCAACTGTAATCATTGCTATTCCTGTAGGAACTCCATCTAATACTTTTATGTTATCTGTTTTTATGCTGTAGTTTTTCATGTTGTCTATCATTTTCTTTCCGTTCTCATCATTACCAACACATCCAAACATTTCTACTTCTGCTCCAAGCTTAGCCATAGCTACTGCTTGGTTAGCACCTTTTCCTCCTGGTATGTAGCTTATACTATCTCCCATTAATGTTTCACCTTTAAGTGGTATTCTTTCTGACGTTACCGTCATATCTATATTAATACTCCCTACTACTGCAAGTTTCATATTTTCACCCTCTCGTTTTGCTTTTTATCGTCCGTTTCCCTACCGAGTAATTATATGTGTTACTCTTTTTCATTTTTTCCTTTCTAATTATAAGTGTTTTTATATGAAATCGTCAACATTTTTTTACAATTTACTACATTTTTTTCTATTTTATAGCATAATTCACGCATTTTATAGGGATATATATAATTAAATAGTGTATCACATTTAATTTTCTAACTATTTTTAAACGCTTTTAGTAAAAAAATATATCTTCATTTATGATTGTCTATATAAAAAACGCCTCTAAGATAAAGTATTGTTCTTTATCTTAGAGGCGTCATAAGTAGTATAATTTAGACAACAAAAAAGTACCTAAAAGGTACTTATATGAATATTCAGCTGACCTGGTTTTTGACCCCACACTCGCCTACTGCGACGTTCGCTCTGGGTTTGCCGCACTACTAGCCGTCTCGATTTAGAATTTTATTGGTTATCGGTAGGTCTTACTTCTAAGCCGCACCATGATCATCAACCCCGCTTTTGGCGTTGACTTACGTGGATCCCTTTGCCTGCGACTGGCTTGGACTTTCAACCACAGACCTGAATAATCACTAATATATTTTAATATCTTATGATAGATATGTCAATAGAATGATTTACCTTATATAACTATTTTTATGTTAGTCATTTTCTTTGTCAGATATATATGTATCTCTTGCCCTCGTTAGTAAGGTTAATATGGTTATTTTATTTACAGGAATTAATCTAAGAAGTTTTGATATTTCGTTAGTTGTAGATGCTGTCGTAAAAATATCATCTATTAATATTACATTTTTATCTTTGAGTAAATTGTTTTTATCTTTTATAATGAATGAATTTTTTACTTCTTGTTCTCTTTCTTTTTTATTTAAATTGTATAATCTTTTAGTATTTTTACACCTAACTATACAATTTAAAGTTGGTATTCCTGTTATATCACTCAAATCTTCTGCTATTTTTTGTGCTTGATTAAATCCTCTCTTCCTAAGTCTCTTTTTATGTAAAGGAACGAATAATAGATAATCCGCACTTAAATTCTCAAGCTCCATCTTTTCACTCATAATCTGTGCAACATATCTACAAAAATAAGTTTTATTTTTATATTTAAAGTCTAATATCATCTTTTTACTCGTTTTATCGTACTCTATACAAGAAATCGCCCGATCAAAATAAAAACTTCTATGTATGCAAGATGGACAGTCTTTAATATTTTCATATTCTAAATTGTGGTGTATGATTGGTTTCCCACATTTTAAACAAGCATCTTTTAAAAAGTGTAATTTATTGAAACAATCTTTACATATAGAATATGTGTTGGTTAGTTTTATAGGATTGTCACAGATTATGCATGAAATATTTTTAGGATATATAAAATCTAGTATTGTATCTTTGAAGGATTTAAGTATCGATTTTATATCATCTATATTTTTTATATCATTTATATATATCTTATTTATTTTTATATTATTATCTAAATCCTCATTACTTTCTATTACTTTATTATTAAGTTGGTTATGAGTTTTTTTATTTTTATCATAATATCTTTGAATAATTTTTCTATCTATTATCTTCAATAAGCAGACCCTCTTTTTTTAATTTATTTAACTTAGGTGCTAAATTAGAGTATCTGTCATTACTTCGATTGTTTTTTATCATAAATTCTAGGTACTTAACTTCTCCAACAAGTACAACCTGTTTCTTTGCACGTGTGACAGCTGTGTAAAGAAGATTTCGGCTAAGTAGCATTGGCGGTGCCCACGCCATAGGTATTACGACGATTGGGAATTCACTTCCTTGGCTTTTGTGGATAGTTGTACAGAAACTGTGATCTAATTCGTCTAGTTCGTCGTATTTATAAGTTACTATTTTTAAACTATCGAATATTACAAATATCTCTTTCTTTTCTTTGTCTATATAGTAAATATAGCCAATATCTCCATTATATATACCATGTCCGCTGTTGCTTCCGTCTTCGCTTTTCCACTTTCTAGTGTAGTTATTTTTAATTTGCATAACCTTATCGCCCACTCTAAATGTTCTCTTAGAAAATACTTCTTCAGTTTTATATTTATTTGGAGGATTTAAACTTTTTTGAAGTTCTATATTTAAATTATTCACACCAAGCGTTCCTTTTCTCATTGGCGATAAAACTTGGATATCTTTTAATTTATCCACACCGTAGAATTTCGGCAATCTCTCGCTTACTATTCCCACAATTTCTTGTAGTATATCGTCGCCTTCTTTTTTAATAAAGAAGAAGTCTTTACCCTTTACGTTTAATTTTAAAGGTTCTCCTTTATTTATTTTATGGGCATTTACTACTATCATACTCTCCTGAGCCTGTCTAAATATTTCATTTAGTCTTACTGTATTTATAACTTCTGAATCTATAAGGTCTTTTAGGACATTTCCTGCTCCAACAGAAGGCAACTGGTCGCTATCTCCTACAATTAAAAGTCTTGTGCCTGATTTTATCGCTCTAAGCAAGCTATACATAAGCACAACATCAACCATAGAAACCTCATCTAAAATAACAACATCTGCATCAATAGGATCTTCTTCATTTTTCATAAATGTAAGGTCATCACTATCCATACCAAACCCCATCTCTAAAAGCCTGTGTATTGTTTTCGCTTCTTTATTAGATGTTTCACTCATTCTCTTTGCAGCACGCCCTGTAGGCGCTGCTAAAACGACCTTTTGGTCGTTATTTTCAAATACTTTGATGATTGTATTAATTGTTGTTGTTTTTCCTGTCCCTGGCCCACCAGTAATTATTACAACACCTTGTTCAATAGCTTCTTTGACAGCCATAATCTGATTTTGGGCAAGTTTTATTCCATCTTCTCTTTCAATCATCTTTATTTCATGGTCTATTTTTATTTTTAAGTCTTCAAAATCGACCTGAGAAAGTCTTATCATCTCTCTGCATACTCCGTTTTCTGCCATATAGTATGGCATCAAATATACATTTATATCATTATTATCTTTTTCAACGTGTATTTTTTGAGTATATGCTAATTCTATAACACCTTCTTTTATATGTTCTGCCTCAACATCTAAAACTTTTACTGCTTGTGGAACTAATATACTAAGTGGTAAATATGTATTTCCATTAGATGTACTTTGATTTAGTGTGTATAAAATTCCTTGGAATATTCTATCTCTAGAATATTTATCTATGCCTAGCTTCTTTGCAATATCATCTGCAACTTTAAATCCAATTCCTCTAATATCTTCAGCAAGTTTGTAAGGATTTTTGTTGATGATACTTATTGCTTTATCTTTATATTTTTTATAGATTTTTAAACAGTAATTAGGAGTTATTCCATAAGGAGATAACTGCATAATTATATTTCTAAGCTCTCGATTTTCTTCATAACTCTCTGTTATTTGTTTTATTTTTTTTGAACCTATTCCTTCAACTTCTTTTAATCTCTCTGGAGTGTTTTGGATTACATCTAGAGTATCTACTCCGAATTTTTCAATAATCCTCAATGCCATTTTCTCTCCTATACCATGAATCATACCAGAAGATAAATAAGCGTAAATTCCCTCCAAAGAAGAAGGTGTTATAGGCATAAAACTTGTCACTTCAAATTGTGAGCCATAAGTTTTATGTGTTACCCACTTACCTTCTACCTCTATACTTTCACCGACAGATAATGTCGGCATACATCCTACAATTGTTACCTCTTCGTCCTCATTTGCAAGATAAGCTATAGTGTATCCATTTTCTTCATTTTTAAAAACTATATCACTTATCATACCTTCTAATTTTTCCATAATACACACTCCTAATTGCATTTATATCCTATTAATATATTAATTTATTTCAACTTTATTTTATTATCTTTTATATTTCATTTTATATTCACTGTCAATTATCCATAACTTAATATAATGATTTTAAGTTGTAGATAATTATACCTATAAAAATATTATACTAGTTTTTCAAATAAAAAAAGACCCTGTATTTATATAATACAAGGTCCTTTATATTTAAAGTTATATTAAGTTCTAATTAACTATATACCAGCTTGTTCTTTTAAAGTTTCAGCTTTATCAGTTCTTTCCCATGGTAAATCTATATCAGTTCTACCGAAGTGACCGTAAGCAGCAACTTGTTTGTATATAGGTCTTCTTAAGTCAAGGTCTCTTATTATAGCACCTGGTCTTAAGTCGAAGTTTTTGTTTATTAATTCAACTAATACTTCTTCAGAAACTTTTCCAGTTCCGAAAGTATCAACGAATATTGATAATGGTTTAGCAACACCGATTGCGTAAGCTAATTCTATTTCACATTTGTCTGCAAGTCCAGCAGCAACTATGTTTTTAGCTACGTATCTAGCAGCATAAGCAGCAGATCTATCTACTTTTGTTGGATCTTTACCAGAGAATGCTCCACCACCGTGTCTAGAGTATCCACCGTAAGTATCTATTATTATTTTTCTACCAGTTAAACCAGTATCTCCTTGTGGTCCACCTATAACGAATCTACCTGTTGGGTTGATGTAGTACATAGTTTCTTCATCTAATAATTCAGCAGGTATAACAGCTTTTATAACGTGTTCTATTAAGTCTCTTCTTATAGTTTCGTTATCAACACTTTCACTATGTTGAGAAGATATTAATACAGTATGAACTCTAACTGCTTTGTTTCCTTCGTATTCAACAGTTACTTGAGTTTTACCATCTGGTCTTAAGTAATCTAATAATCCAGATTTTCTAACTTCTGTTAATCTTCTTGATAATTTGTGAGCTAAAGATATTGGAAGTGGCATTAATTCTTCTGTTTCATTACAAGCGAAACCGAACATTATACCTTGGTCTCCAGCACCAACTTTTTCTATTTCTTCTTCAGTTTGTTCTCCTGATTTACTTTCTAAACCTTCATCAACACCCATAGCGATGTCTCCTGATTGTTCATCTATAGCAGTTATTACTGCACAAGTATTGCAGTCGAATCCAAATTTAGCTCTAGTATATCCGATACCTTCTACTGTTTCTCTAACTAATTTTGGGATATCAACATAAGCGTTTGTACTTATTTCACCTGCAACTAATACTAATCCAGTTGTAGTAGTAGTTTCACAAGCAACTCTTGATTGTGGATCTTTTTCTAATAATGCATCTAGTATTGCATCTGATATTTGGTCACACATCTTGTCTGGATGACCTTCAGTAACTGATTCTGACGTAAATAAATGTCTTGCCATTTTAGTTCCTCCTTAAATTTCTATAGTTTATTTTATATCATAATTTGTTCCTAGAAAATCTTTATTGTAATAAAAATTTTCTCACGGGAATTCTAGATTATATTCTTTATTTTACAAGAAATTAAATTCTTTATACTTTCTTATAAATTAAAAAACCTCTTCTATGTAGAAGAGGATATTGTATGCTTAAATACGCGACCTCATCTTTCTAGAATTCTCTCTAGCAGGATTTAGCACCTTCCTTTTTCAAGTGGTTGCTGGGCTTCGTAGGGCCTGTCCCTCAGCCTCTCTTGATAAGGTAATCAAGAAATTTTTCTTTCAAATTTAACACTATAAATGATACCTGTTTTGTGATTCATTGTCAAGCATTTTTGCAATTCTCTTTCCCTGTTTTTGTTTTATTTTTTAATAGTCACAATTTCGTAACTCTTGTAAAAATAGTATTATTTCATACTTTCAACTCATATATTATCTAGAAGGGAGGAACTCCTATGTATTTAGCCAAAGTAAACTATAAAAGAGAAGATGTCACGCATATATTAAGTAATATTCTCAAAAATATAATCTCTGATAATACTGTAATAATATGTATAGGAACAGATCGTGCTATTGGAGATGCACTAGGGCCTCTAGTAGGTACTATGCTCAAAAATAGTGATTTTAAATACCCTGTCTACGGTACATTGGATAATCCTATTCATGCTTTAAACATTTATGAATCAATCGAACAGATTAAAAGCAAACATTCCTCGAGCCAATTTTTAGCCATAGATGCCTGTTTGGGCTCGGCAAGTAACATAGGTAATATACAAATACGAGAAGGACCTATACTTCCAGGCAAGGGCGTAGGTAAGAAATTACCCCAAGTAGGGACTTATTCTATCGTTGGCATTGTAGATAAAATAGATGAAAATAATAGATTTTCTTTTAACAATATAAGGCTTCATTTCATTTTAGAATTAGCAGAAACAATTGCTTTATCCCTGCTCCTTGCAACATAACAAAAAGTAGCTATGGTAAAATAATAAATTTTATATTATTTTAAAATAGCTACTTTTTAGTTTATATCAATATTCTGTTTATTTTAATCGATTATTTTTTAAAGCTTCCACCTGTTTCTAATAAATCAAGTGAACCTAATGATAATCCAGTTCCTTTAGCAACACAAGAAAGTGGGTCATCTGCTAATACTACTTTTATACCTGTACTTTCTTCTATTCTATCGCCTAAACCTTTTAACATAGCTCCTCCACCTGTCATCACTATGCCTTTGTCGCTTATATCAGCTGCTAATTCTGGTGGTGTTTTTTCTAGTAGATTTTTAGTTGCTGCTACTATTTGTTCAACACATGGGTTAAGCGCATCTAATATTTCGTTTGAATTTACAGTTATAGTTACAGGAAGTCCTTTTACTAAGTTTCTTCCGCTGATATTCATAGTTCTTGGCTCGTCCTCTTTAACAGCAGTTCCTATTTCTATTTTTAATCTTTCAGCACTTCTTTCCCCTATTAATACATTGTATTCTTTTTTGATGTATTTGATTATTGCTTCGTCAAATTTATCTCCGCCTAATTTTATAGAGTCACTTACTACTGATCCACCTAATGATATTACAGCTATATCTGTAGTTCCCCCACCGATATCTATTATCATGTTACCATTTGGTTGAGCTATATCTATTCCAGCTCCTATTGCCGCTGCTATAGGTTCTTCTATAATATAAACTTCTCTAGCCCCTGCTTTTCTTGTTGCATCTTCAACAGCTCTTTTTTCTACTTCAGTAACACCTGTTGGTACACAGACCATTATTCTCGGCATTACAAATCTGCCAAATCCTTTTTTCTCTACTATTTTTTCAATAAAATAAGATAGCATTTTTTCTGTTATCTCATAATTTGATATAACACCATCTCTTAATGGTCTTATAACGTCTATATTTGCAGGTGTTCTCCCTATCATTCTTCTTGCTTCTGTACCTACTGCTATAACTTCTTTTAATTTATTATCTACTGCTACTACTGATGGTTCTTCTAGTACTATCCCTTTTTCACTTACATATATCAGTACGTTAGCAGTCCCTAAATCTATACCTATATCAGCTCCTGACATCTATTTTCACTCCTTTTTACATTTTTGCATTTCTAAGTCTTTATATTTATATTAAATTTTATTAATAATCATTAATTCTCCTATTCTACAATATAGGCAAAAATTTGTCTTTAGTCAAGAAAAAAATGTAGGTTATCCTACATCTTTTTTTGTTGCTGGTATTTCAATTTTGTGGCCATTCCTCCTCGAATATGCCTTTCTGATTTATTTTTCTCTAAAACTTGTTTGACTTCACTAGCTAATAATGGGTGAATTTCTTCTAATCGCTCTGTTACATCTTTATGAACAGTACTTTTACTTACTCCAAAAACCTTAGCTGTTTGTCTTACCGTTGCCTGCTTTTCTAATATATATTTCGCAATAATAACCGCTCTTTGTTCTATATGAGATTTCAAGACCTCCCCTCCCTCAATATCAGTCCTATTGATATATATGAAAAAGGGGCAAAAAATATAACAGGAGACTTCTCATTTTTTATGAAAAGTCTCCTGCTTTTAACTTTATTCTAATAAACTCAATGGATTAATAGCTTTATCATTTTTGTAGGCTTCTATATGTACATGTGTACCATCTTCATTTTCAACATTTGTTGTATTGCCTACATAACCTATACAATCGCCTTCTTTAACAGTATCTCCTTTTTGTAATGATACATTTTCTTTTATGCCAGAATATATTACTGTTAAACCATCAGCATAAGATAATTTTATACTTGTTCCGTATTTATCATCTGAATATACAGATTCAACCGTTCCATCAAGTATTGATTTTATCTCTGCTCCATCTTCTGCTGCGACATCTAAGCCTTTATGTATTTCCCAAACATCTAGTGTTTTTGAGTAACTAGGCATTTCTGTAGAATACTGTCTAAGTACTTCAGTTCCTATGTAATTTAATTTAGATTCGCTTTTTGTTTGTTCTTTTTGTGTTTGTTGTTTATTTTCTTCTTTGGCTTTTTCTAGGTTTTCTTTTGATTCTGTTGATGTTGGAACAGAATCATCTTTATCTTTTACTAAATTTATCTCATTATCCTTATTAACGGCATCATTATTTGATACCAATTTATTTAGGTTTTTATTTGTAAATATAATACCACCCAAAGCTACAAGACAAATACATATGAATAAAGATAGATAAAATATATCTTTCTCTAATAATTTCTTTTTCATACTGCACCTCCAAATATATTAATACATTTAGAGTATTGACACCTTTTTTTATTTTATGCCTATATATGAAAAATTTTTTATTTTTTATATATTTATCCATGTATAATTCTATATATTTTGTTTTACTTGTTTTATATGATTTTATATTAGATATCTATTATAAACCATATTCCTTAGATATTCATTATAAAATTATATTCTAATATATATCTTTTATTTTTGTGTCTGTGTAGTAATGTAGTAGTATCTCGTCGTATTTATAATTTTTTTGTGCCATACCTTCAGCACCCCATTGGCTCATACCTACTCCATGACCATAACCTCTTACTTTGAATATAACTGTATCTTTATTAAATCCTATGTCAAAGTTAGAAGAATTTAAACCAAAAATAGTACGCATATTTCTACCCGTAATCTTTTTGTTTCCAACTTGAATATTATTTACTGAGCCAGCAGCAGTTCTGTCTAATATCTTCACTACTTTATCCAAATTTTCAATAGATATAGAAATACTTGAATAATTCTTTTTCAATAAGTTTACAAAGTCGTTTTTATTTATTTTTGTTTCAGTATAGTATTTCGGTGATTGTTCTTCATAAGGACTGCTCACTGATTTTAAGTATGGGTATTGTTCTGAAAATACTTCTTCACTGTTTTCTGTCTTACCACCTGATGTTGAGAAATATAGTGGTAGTATTGCCTTATCATCATATGTTAATATATGACCTTTTGTATCATCTACTGCTTGTTTTATCTTAGGATATGAATTTTTCATCCATTCATCACCCTTTTTGTTTTTTAACTCGTCATAAGATGCATATGCTTGACAGTGATTTGAATTAGTGCATATGTCCGCCCCATTATGGCCTTGTGTCATGTTATTTTCCATTTTGTAGATAATATAAGTCCTTGCAGCTATTGCCTGAGCCTTTAAAGCCTCTTCAGAGAAGTCTGATGACATTTCTGATGCGACAACTCCATATAGAAATGTTTCTATGTCCATTTTCTCTATAGTATTTTTACTACAATGATATACAGTTATGGTTGGACTTTTAGAATCTACAGTTTCATAGGTATCTTTTTTCTGTTCTGATTTTTGCGTTATTTTTTTAGCAATTTCAGAACTAGCCACTTCATTTTTTCCATAAAAGAGCACACTAATTAAAACAGGGAGCAATATACAAAAAATCATTGTCCCTATCAAAAATATTATAGGTTTTTTCATATAATTAATGCCTCCATAGATTTCTATATGCATAAATATATGAAAAAACCCAATTATTTATTCCTATCTAAAATGTCTTACTTTACTAATAAATGTCGATAACCACATATAAGTAAATATTAAAATTCATATAGCTAGTAATTAGAATTAGTCTTCTACTATTTCTATATTACCACCTAAAGATCTTATTTTCTTGTCTATATCAACATATCCTCTTTGTATGTGATATATTTCACCTATTTGAGTTTCTCCTTCAGCTATAAGTCCACATAATATAAGTGCAGCTCCTGCTCTTAAGTCAGTTGCATTTACATTAGCTCCGTAAAGTTGGTCAACACCTTTAACTACAGCTGTTCTTCCTTCTATTTTTATGTCTGCACCCATTCTGTTGAATTCTGCAACGTGCATAAATCTATTTTCAAATACTGTTTCTATTACAACACCAGTTCCTCTAGCAACTGTAAGCATAGCCATTATTTGTGCTTGAACATCTGTAGGGAATCCTGGATGTGGTAAAGTTTTAACATCTACTGCTTTTAATTTTTCTGGTCCAACTACTCTTATTGAATTGTCCATTTCTACAACTTCGCAACCTGCTTCTATTAATTTAGCAGTTACTGGTTTTAAGTGTTCAACTAATACATTTTCAACTGTTATATCACCTTTTGTCATAGCTGCAGCAACCATGTAAGTTGCAGCTTCTATTCTGTCTGGTATAACATCATGTTCAGTTCCTTTTAATTCTTTAACACCTTTTATTCTTATAGTGTTTGTACCTGCACCTTTAACATCTGCTCCCATTTCGTTTAGGAAGTTAGCTAAGTCTACTATCTCTGGTTCTTCTGCTGCATTTTCGATTATAGTAGTTCCTTCTGCAAGTACTGCAGCCATCATTATATTTTCAGTTGCTCCAACAGATGGGAAATCTAAGTATAATTTAGATCCAACTAATTTATCTGCTTTAGCTTCTACAAATCCGTGATCCATTATTATATCTGCACCTAAAGCTTTAAATCCTTTTAAGTGTAGGTCTATTGGTCTTGTTCCTATTGAACATCCACCTGGCATTGATATTTTTGTTTGGTTAAATCTAGCAAGTAATGGTCCCATTACGAAGAATGAAGCTCTCATTTTTCTTACTAATTCATATGGCGCTTCACAAGTAGTTAAGTTACTTGCGTCTACTGTTAAAGTTTTGTCTTTGTATTCAACTTCCGCACCAAGGTGTCTTATTAAGTCTGATATAACGTGTACATCTGTTAAATCTGGTACTTCGTGTAAAACTGATTTACCTTTTACTAATAGTGTTGCCGCTATTATAGGTAATACTGCATTTTTTGCTCCATCTATTCTAACATTACCTTTAAGTGGGTTACTTTTCTTCACAATTATTTTAGCCATAAATATGTCTCTCCTCAATCTAATAATCTATTTTTATTATAGGTGTAGCCATATATATTGTCGTTCTATCATCATCTTCGCTATACCTAATTCCTATATTCAAATTCATTTCTCTATCTAAATATTTTAAGTTATTTTCTTTTAATAATTTACTATATGCATTTACTGATAAAAAGTTTTCTTCCTCTATATCATCAATTTTTTCAGCATACATATTATATAATATTTTCTCCAAAATAGCACTAATTTTAGCGTTATTTAATTTATTTGTATATTCTCCTGCTATACAAATATTAATATTTACTTTATCTGAATATTTGTTTAGTTCATTTTCTAACTTAACATAAACATTCTCTATATTTTTATATACTTTATTATTTAATATGTCAACTATTATATAGAATTCTTTTGAATTTTTTTTGACTCCAACTATTGAAATTCCTTTATCTTCGTCATCATAATTTACATATATTTCACCTTTTTGCATTTTTGAGCTTAACTCACCATGACCATCACCTAAATTTTTTGCAATTTCTGTGCAAATGTCTTTTAGTTGATTCCTGTCCATTTCTTTTTCTATTATTATGCTAGATTTTATGTTATAAAATTTGAAATTAGATTCAGTCATCTCAAAACTTTCTATGAATTTATCTATCCATTGTGTTTGATTTTGTTGTCCATAAATTGTAATTGCTCCAAATAAAGATAAGATAAGTACAAAGAAACATATCATTGCTTTAAATAATTTCATTTTAAAGTCCCCCTCTAATTTATCTTTACTTAAAGTATCTACAGATTTATTGTTTTTAAACGTAATTATTTTAACTTAAGATTATTAGTAATTAAATCTAGATTTTTATTAAATATTTATTATTTCTATTAATTGTTGTTAAGGCTTTATTTTCGTATATTTCAGCTTTTATCAATGTTTTAATCATATAAGTATTTTTTCTCGCTTATACTAGCATTTATTCGATTATTTGATATGTATAATTTTTACATCTATCTTATTAATCGATACTTAATATGTCTTTTAATTATTTTAATAAGAGATATTTTTACACAAAACAAAAGTGCAACCGAAGTTGCACTTTTTTAATGTATTTATAATATTGGGTGAATATTATGAGGAATACATTTATATTATGGTCAATAAAAAAAATTATATACACAAAAAATAAAATTTTTCTTTTTTATAAATTTTTTAACTAATAATGATAATACTTCTTCCCAAAGCAAAGACCCATTTTACTTATGTAAAATGGGCCTTCTAGCTAATGTGTATGTGTTGTTAAATTATTTTTTTATATTGTATTTATATTAATTTTTTAAATTAAATTCAAATTATTCAACTGTAACTGATTTAGCTAAGTTTCTTGGTTTATCTATATCGCATCCTCTTTCTTTTGCAACATAGTAAGCTAATAATTGAAGTGGTATTACACTTAATATACCAGCTAATATGTTATCAACTTCTGGGATGTATATAACTGCATCAGAAGATTTTTCTACTTCTTTGTTTGTTTCTTCAGTTATTGATATAACGTTAGCTCCTCTTGCTTTAACTTCTTGCATGTTAGATAACATTTTTTCGAATAGGCGTTGTTGAGTTGCTAAAACTATTACTGGAACACCTTCTTCTATTAATGCTATAGTACCATGTTTTAATTCACCAGCTGCAAATGCTTCAGCATGAGTGTAAGATATTTCTTTTATTTTTAAAGCACCTTCCATTGCAGTTGAGTAGTCAAGACCTCTACCTAAGTAGAATATGTCGTTTTTGTCTACTAATTGTTTTGATATTTCTTTTATTTGTTCTTCACATTTTAATACTTCTGTAACTTGCTCTGGTATAGCTTTTAATTCTTCTATATAGTTCATGTACTCTTCTTTAGTTATAGTACCTTTCTTTAATGCGAAGTCTAATGCTATCA
Organism: uncultured Intestinibacter sp.; assembly: GCF_902468165.1. Lineage (NCBI taxonomy): Bacteria > Bacillati > Bacillota > Clostridia > Peptostreptococcales > Peptostreptococcaceae > Intestinibacter > uncultured Intestinibacter sp. The sequence goes on along the minus strand of NZ_CABQXJ010000008.1, from coordinate 5,766 downwards.
TTACGAAAGCTACTATTTGAGTAGTGTATGCTTTTGTAGAAGCAACTGCTATTTCTGGACCAGCCCAAGTGTATAATGTGTAGTCAGATTCTCTAGCTATTGAAGAACCAACAACGTTAGCTATTGATAATACTGTAGCACCTTTAGCTTTAGATTCTCTTAAAACTGAAAGTGTATCAGCAGTTTCACCAGATTGACTTGCTAATATAACTAAAGTGTTTTCGTCTATAAATGGATCGCTATATCTGAATTCTGAAGCTATATCAGTTATTACTGGTACTTTTAAGAATCTTTCTACAGCGTGTTTTCCTATAAGTCCTGCATTATAAGCAGTACCACAAGCAACTATATATATTTTGTTTATTTTGTCTAATTGCTCTTTTGTTATATCTATATCATCTAATTTTATTTCACCATTTTCATCTAATCTTCTCATTAGAGTGTTGCTGATTGCTTCTGGTTGTTCATATATTTCTTTTATCATGAAATGGTCGTATCCACCTTTAGATGCTGCTTCAACGTCCCAGTTTATTTCGTTTACTTTTTTGTCTACTACTTCCCTGTTTTCGTTTAATATTTGAACTTTGTCTCCTAATATGTGAACATATTCGTCGTTTTCTAAGTAGTAAACTTTTCTTGTATATTTTAATACTGCAGGTATATCAGATGCTATGAAGTTTTCACCTTCACCTAATCCAACTATTAATGGACTGTCTTTTCTTACTGCTACTAATTCTTGGTCGTTATCTGTGCATATAACACCTAATGCATAAGCTCCTCTGAATCTAGCTGTAGCTTTGTAAACTGCATCTAAAAGATTTCCTTCGTAGTATTTACTAACCATATGAGCTGCTACTTCTGTATCTGTTTGAGATATGAATTCATATCCTTCAGCTTGTAATTCAGCTTTTAATTCTAAGTAGTTTTCTATTATACCATTGTGAACTACTGCTATTGTTTTTTCTTTATTAAAGTGAGGATGTGAGTTTACATCTGATGGTACACCATGAGTTGCCCATCTTGTATGCCCTATTCCTAAATGTCCTTTTATTGGATTTTTTTCTAAATCTTCGGCAAGTACTGCTAATCTACCTTGGAATTTTCTTATTTCTAATTCATTTTTACCATTGTTTACAGCAACACCTGCAGAGTCATATCCTCTATATTCTAATTTTGAAAGCCCATCGACTAAAACGTCTGTCGCTTGTCTATTACCTAAGTATCCTACTATTCCACACATAATTTGTGTCCTCCTAAAAAATATTTAATTTATATATTTTTAAGATTTCGGGTCAATCCACATGGGTTTCTTTTTGTTTAATAGGATTACTCCCATTCTTTGTAGAAATCCTCCGATGGTGGCACACCGCAGAGCATCCGCCGATATTTCGATTAACTCTGACCTCGTCAACTTAAAAAATTAAGTTCTGGCGCTTGATAAACACTAGTTTTATTCTAGTATTTACAATTAACTTAAGATATATTCGGGCATAAAACCACGCTATATGTGATTTTATACCCTTAATTTATTTACTTTTAAATTAGTTCTTAAGATAATTTTGCTTTTATAAGATCTGCTAGCTCTTGTGCTAACTCTCTTATTTGACCTTCATCTTTACCCTCTAACATAACTCTTACTAATGGTTGTGTTCCAGATGGTCTTATTAAAACCCTACCTGTTCCAGCCATAAGTTTTTCAAGTTTTTCTATTTCAGTTCTAATTTCGTCATTTTCCATAAATTTATTTTTAACTTCATTTCTAACATCCACATTTATTAAAACTTGTGGGTATGTTGTCATTAAAGCCGATTGTTCTGATAAAGTTTTGCCATCTTCTTTTACTATTTTAGAAACGATTAATGAACTTAAAGTTCCATCTCCTGTAGTATTATAATCTAGGAAAATCATATGTCCTGATTGTTCTCCACCTAGATTGTGGCCACTCTTTTTCATTTCTTCTATTACATATCTGTCTCCAACATCTGTAATAGATAAATCTATTCCATATTCTTTAGCTGCTACATGAAGACCTATATTACTCATTGTAGTAACAACTAATGTATCGTTAGCTAGTTTATTTTGTTTTTTAAGGTAAACAGCTCCTAATATCATTATATGGTCACCATCTACAATTGTACCTGTCTCATCTACTGCGATTAATCTATCAGCATCACCATCATATGCAAGACCTAAATCAGCATTGTGTTCTACAACTGCTTTTTGAAGTCCTTCTGGATGTGTTGAACCGCATTTGTGATTTATGTTTTCGCCATCAGGAGTAACATTCATAGCTATTACTTCTGCTCCTAATTCTCTGAAAACTTCTGGTGCAACTTTATAAGCTGCTCCATTTGCACAATCTAAAACTACTTTTAATCCTGTTAAGTCAGTATCTACTATAGATTTTAAATAATCTACATAGTCTTGAGCTGCTGTGTGTTTATGAATTCTAACACCAACCTCATTCCCTATAGGATTATAAGCTATTTTTTCCATATTATCAATATATTCTTCTATCTTTAACTCGATTTCATCATCTAGTTTAAATCCATCTTTATTGAAGAATTTAATACCGTTGTCTTCCATTGGGTTATGTGATGCAGATATTACAACTCCACACTCAGCACCATATTTTCTAGTTAGGTATGCAACACCTGGTGTAGGTATTACACCAACAGTAATTACGTCACAACCAACAGACATTAAACCAGCAATTAAAGCTGCTTCTAACATATCTCCTGATTGTCTTGTATCCTTACCTACTACAACTTTTACTTTGTATTCATTATTAGTAAGAACATATCCTCCTGCTCTACCTAATTTATATGCTAAGTCACAAGTAAGCTCTTTATTAGCTACACCTCTTACTCCGTCAGTTCCAAAATATTTTCTCATAAAAAGTCTCCTTCCAAAATGAAAACCTTAATAATTATTATATCAGTAAATGTCAAAAAAATTTCTTACAAGTTTATAACATTTATTTCCAAGTTATCATATATATTTTCAATGTATTTTAAAATCTTAATTATTTACAGCATTGTTAAATAATGAATTTGCCGTCCTAAAATTTGTCATAAACTCATTTTAATACTTAAATACAAAAAAGACAATAGCTATTTTAGCTATTGCCTTCTCTGTATTTATCTGGTATTTAAATAATTATTATTTATAATAAAATAAGCTATTTTTATTGATATTATCAATTATCTCAGAGTATATTTATTTTGACATTACATAACTAGGTTCAATCGATATACTTTTTACATTAACCCCGCTATGATTAATATTGTACTGGCTGCCAGAATTAAATCCGCCCGATAAATCAAGATATAATTTTAAATCTGATTTAGATATCTTTTCTGCTTCTCTATCGTATTCTACAGTTACTTTTATCGTCTCTGGCAAATCAAAATCCTCAAGTGTTTTGTTATCTGCATTATTTTCTAAAGTCAATTCAGAACCGGAGTATGTAAATACGCTGCTAGTTGCTTCATTAGTACTTGCAGATTTTATAGTAATACTTGTTCTATCAGAACTAATTCCACTTGGTATCTTCAAATCTATAACTTTATTATTTGATGTAAGTTCATCAACATTAATTGGTTCTGTATCAATTGAATCTATTGATTTTAAATCTTCACTTTTTCCCTTTATTTGTATTGTACTTGGTGTTATTGTAAAATCTTCTCCTTCAACTAATTTAGAACTATTTCCTCTAAAAACAACATTTATTTTAACTTCTTTTTGTTGTAGATATGATACTTCTGCACTTACTTTATCAAACGCTAAAGTAACATGATTTACTTCTTTTCTATCAGCATCTAATGCTTTTAATTCTAGCTGTGTAGATTGTGTCTTAGATAATTTCTTATCTGCATTAAATACAGCTTGTACATATTTTATAGACTCTACTCTACTTCTCGGTCCTGATACCATTACATTTTTCTCACTTAATGTAATGGTATCGACATCATCTTTATATTTTCCTGTTATTTCAACATTAATTTTTTGCTCTTTTTCTATACTTTTTTCTAAGTTTATAACGATAGTATCTGACTTAAAGTCCGTAGATACTTTGTCGCTTGCGCTAGCTCTCAAATAAAGCTGATTTTGCCCCTCTATAGGATTATTAACAGTCCCATATACATTTATATTATTAGCCGTTATCTTTTGTAAATCTGATAGGTTTCCTTTAACATACACAGATGCAACTAATTCTTCATCTGGATCTACAACTAACCCTAAATCGTTTATTTCATGGATATTTGTTATAGTGATAGGTATTTCTTCAAATAGTTTTGTATCCTCTGGGTCTACAACAGCCATAACATACATCCAAAGAACTATCGCACTTAATAAAGATATTATCTTTATCTTGGTATTCTTATTTAATATTTCTATCATTTGAATATACCACCTTTAAATAAACTTTTCTCAGTTGCACTCTTTCTCAAATTATTTTTTAATATATTAGCCATTCTTTCCTTAGCAATATTTCTATATAATTTACCAGATTTCGCAATTGAGACCTCCCCTGTCTCTTCAGAAACAATTAAAGTTAAACAGTCTGATACTTCACTAATACCAACCCCAGCTCTATGTCTTGTCCCTAAATCCTTTGTTAAATCCTTACTTTGACTTAAAGGTAAAAAACATGCCGCTGCCTTTATCTTAAAATCTCTAATAACCACTGCCCCATCATGCAATGGAGTATTTGGTATAAATATATTTATTAATAATTGACGTGATACATCACCATCGATAGTAGTCCCTGTATTTATTATATCTGATATTTTAGTTTCCCTTTCCATTATTATAAGAGCCCCTATTTTCTGTCTAGAAAGCGAATATAATGTTTCAACAATTTCTTCTATCATTTTATTAAGTTGTGCATCATCTTCATTTTTATTTCCCTTTTCAAAGAGCTTAAAATTAGCTCTACCTATGTACTCAAATCCTGCTCTAAGCTCTGGTTGGAATATAATACATACCGCTATAACCCCAACCTCAATAGCATTTACTAAAATCCAATAAAGAGTATGTAATTTAAATAAATCACTTATCTGTGTAGCCAATAATAATATTACAATTCCTTTAAAAACCTGTTCCGCTCTAGTATCCTTTATAAACATAAATACCTTATAGAAGATATAAGCTACTATTGATATATCTACAACATCATATATACTCATCCTTAGTATAATATTCATAAAATCATTAAAAAAATTATTTAAATCGGACATTATATCATCCTCCTATTTAATTAGTTTTCTTATTTATCCACCTCGAAATATTTAAGTTGTAATTTAAAATTTCAAGGTTTTCTGATCTATTTATTATTTGTATGTTATTTTCATTTATTTTAATTTAATTTTATTTATTTTAATATCATTTGTTATTTTTAGATTAAATATAGTTATATTAAATAATTGAATATAACTATATTCATATTAATCATTTTGATCTATTTATTTGTATAGTTATTCAGATTTAATCATCTTTATATATTTATTTAAATAATTATTTAGATTTACCATCTTTGTATATTTATTTAAGTCTCTATTTAGATTAATTGTTCTGATATATTTTTGATAGATTTAATTTTATCTTACTCTATCTTATTTATTCTATTTATCTATTTTTTATATAGATGTTTTATATAAGTCCCTTATAAAATAAATTGTAAATTATTCTCTCTAGGCGCTGTGTATGATATGTATCTTAACTCTACATTATATATTATAAACTTTTACCTACATATTTTAT